>NZ_AUEY01000008.1 GCF_000426225.1 Desulforegula conservatrix Mb1Pa | reverse complement strand
AAAGGGCGTCCTAATCCGACCTACGCATCACCCTTTTTTGATGGCAAATTAACCATAAAAGGCACTTCTTAACTGAAAATCAGGCAGAGCCACAAAAAACAAATGGCCTGGGCATCATCCAGGGAATCCGAACTTGGTCTGAATCTTAACCTTTTATCTGTCACGATCCAAAAAAATCATCCCTATAAGATGTCATGACTATGGATTTGACCCTTCCAAGCACCTTTTCATAATCGATGCAGTTTCTTTTCAGATAATATGTAAAATCAACAAGTCTCCCGCCATTATTCATATTGCCAATGAATTCCCTGAATTCATCCAGAGAATGAAATCTGTTTGCAAAAATCTCTCCCCAGCTGTTTTTGCATATAACGCCTATGTCACTTATCTCTCTTTCAAGATGATGGGTCTCAAAATTGATTATAACCATGGCCTTTTCGATGTAATTATTTGTGAGGTAATTCTGGGGGTCAGTCTCAAAGACATCACAGGTACCGAGAAAATTGCGCATTTTTGTGGCAAGGTTGATGATTTCCTGAAGAGTAACGCTTGTCGGATTAGGCTCCATTTTTGTGGCCACAGGTGAAAAAAAATCATTCCAGACGACAAAAGCAATGGCAGATGTAATGTCAGAAGAAGAAAAAAGAACGTTTTTCTTATCTGTCCCAGCATAAAGATACCAGGCATCGTTTCTGTTTACGAATATAATTCCTCCAAGATTAAGTTCACTGGAAGGCTTCAGGAGAACATTTATCTTGTCTTTTTTGGGCTGATACCCACACGTAATTTTTCTTCCAAGAATTGTTAAATCTTCTAATGCGGCCTTACTTGCAACTCCCTCATGGTTTTTTTTAATCTCATCGTAACTTTTTAGAAGATGAACAAAAAGACGCTTTCCCAGATTAATCTGGGCAGTCACAATCCAGTCTTTAAACTTGGACAAACGTATCTGTGTTTCTTTTGAAAGCTGAAACTGTTTGAAGAGTTCATAGGCGGACTTATTCTTTTTACTTTTTTTCTTATCAAAGGGGTTCAGTTCGCATTTCAGATAAAAGCATTCTTTCAGGAACTCAAAATCCGAAGGAGAACTTTTGTTGGAATAGTGTTTGAAAATCTCTTCCATTGTGAATGCCATGGGATCAAGCTCATAGTCCCCTGACAGCACTCTCTGCCTGAATCTGTGGCAAACAAGATTGTCCTGTTCAACTTCGAGCTGCATTTTGAGCAGGGCCATCTTTATGATGGATTTCATTGGCATGACCATTGATTTATTCAGCTGCCAGAGAGTTGCGCCGAAAAATTCATGCCGCGGAACATTTTCAAGATTTCCGAGATCAATATAATCGCATTCTTCAACAGGCCTTTGGGATGTTTCAAGGGCAAAAGAGTCATAATCCATTCTGCCCCATTCTTCATACGCCACCCACCAGCAAGGAATTTTACCGCAGATCAGTATTGAGGTTCTGTAGAATTCCTCTTTAAGCACATTCTGCTGAGTACTCCCTGAACTTTCAGAACCAACACTCCCGAAATCACCTTTTCTGATATCCTTAATTTCACATAAAAAAAGAAAGACCTGAATCTTGGAAAAATTGTCAAACCATCCCTTGATAAGGTTGATTTTCTGATTGAACTGTTTCCACATTATAGGGTCAAATTCTGACCTGTCATAGCAGATCCAGATATCGCAGTCTGAAATCTGGGTCTGGCTTATGGTTCCAACGCTGCCAATCGTATAAACACCATGGATCATGCATGAATCAGCCTTTGAAACAAGAAGCGAGCCTTTTTTCCTGATTCCGAAAGCTCTTTTAAAAAAATCCTCATTCTTCTGCTGATGTTTGTATTGGCCGCAATTTTCCACGCCGAAAACCCTGAAGTCCCTTTTAAGACCATCAATATATCCGGGACACTCAGGTTCGTTAACACTCAGGAGCCAGGGGAGAATGTACAAAATACGTTCACTGTCACGGGGAGAGTTTTCATAAAACACACTCTTCCGGTAATCATTATAAGCCCTGAAGCTCTTGGAATTTTTTGTAACTACAGGATTAAACATTTTAATACCTTGCAAACATAATCACCAGACTTTAAAATAAGTCAGAGAATGGACACTATAAAACAAAAAAACGGACCGGGTATGAAGCAACACAGAATCAACTGCCTAAAATGCATTCATTATCATGTAACATGGGATTCAAATTTCCCGCACGGATGCAGAGCCATGAAATTCAAATCAAAGGAAATGCCATCTGCAACGGTGCTGAAGAACACTGGACACGAATGCCTTCTGTTTGCGCTAAAAACTCAAAGCAGCAAAAACTCCGGCAAAGACGGCAATATCTCATAGAAGGCATAATCATCTTTTTCATTCATTCTTACTTAATAACATAAAACAGTGCATCTTTCAGCCTTAATTTAATTATTCAGGAATTCATAATGCCCAGAAAAAGCGTTCAACAGGAAAGAAAAACGCAGATATTGGAAGCCTTAGGCAATTGCCTAGTATATAAATCCTTCCCTGAAACATCGATAAAGGAAATTGCAAAAGAAGCAGGTGTAAACCACGGGGTTCTTCATTACTATTTCAAGAGCAAAGAAGATATCCTGATGAATTTCATAGACCATATACTTGAAACATATAAGCTGAAAGCAGCAGAATGGATCTCATCAAAAGACCTTGCGTCCCTTCCTAAAGATGATCTTGTAAGGGAAATATTCAGATACAAATATCATACGTTCACTTCAGACAAACAGCTTTCAATACTGTTCAATGAAGCCATGTCAATAGCTCACAGGAATGGAGAAGTTAAGGAAAAACTAAGGCATGTGTTTAGTCAGTGGGTATCGGTGGTCGCTGATATTCTTATCAGTACAGGCATGGAAAAAAAAATATCCCTTGATATAAGCAGGGAAATCATCTGTATCTTTGAAGGTATCAAAATCTACTCGGATGTTTTAAACTACTCCGAGAAACAGATTCGTGAGCTGCTTGCAGGATTTGAGGAACAGATCCTGCAAAGAATAGCCACTCTTCAAAGCAATTAGGATTCGGAAGACATCCCTGTAAACTTGTCTATATCCGACTGAAAATCACTGTAAATATCCTCAAAAAAAACAGGGAATAGCTTGCTGAAGGCATCAAGCACAGGAAGCATGGATTGCCTCATCTGGGGATGGGCCGCAGATGCGCATCTCTGATTGAATACAAGCCGCCACTGCCTGATATTGGCAGTCACCACTATATCTGTTTTCAGGCTGTTTGGGAGAACACTTCTTGCCTCCTGGGGAGACGCGCCATTATTCAAAAGATAAAGATAAGCTTTTTCGGCCTCTTTCATGGCGCCTTCCCATGTTTTATACATGAGGCTTCCTTTTTTCCAGAAAACAGGCCTTACAAAAGTAATTTCCTTGCCGAATTTTTCTCCTGCATAATTACAGTATCTCGTACTTTCCTGGCTGAATGAACAAAGCCTGTGGCGGACAAGTTCATGGGATACACCCCGGTCGCATATGAACCGTACGCTTAAACTTGAGTGCTCAAGAACACTGTGATGACCCATTTTTATGAGCCGTTTGATGAGATCTGCAGCAGAACCTTCGTTAATCTTTTCCTCTGATTTGTAACAGGTTCTGGCCGCAAGCTCAATATGCCTCAGCATGGCCTTGGCATCCGGCGCATTCAGTATTTCAAAGCTCGGATCAATTACTCTCATGATACCCCACTAAATCCTGCAGGTTCTGATATCAGTTATTATTATGCCCCTGGCGCCTATATCAGTCAGTCTGTCCATAATCAAATTCACTTCCTTGCGCTTGGCCATTGCCTTCACGGCAACCCATCCTTTCTTGCTTAAAGGTGCCACAGTAGGAGATTCAATTCCAGGAGTCAGGCGACAGGCATTCTGAAGATTTTTTTCCTCGACATCATATTCTACCATTATATATGCCCGCGCGAGAATTATGCCTTTGAGCCTCTCGATAAACCGTCTGACCCTCTCATCATTTTCTATTTCAGGTTTTCCTGATACAAGAACAGCTTCGGATTTAAGAATTGGTTCGCCAGTAATTTTAAGACCGGCCTCCACAAGGGTTCTGCCAGTCTGAACCACGTCTGCTATTGCATCTGCGACTCCAAGCTTTATTGATATTTCCACAGCTCCGTCAAGCTTGACAAGCTTTGCTTTGACGCCGCGCTTTGCAAGATCGGCTTTTGTCAGACTCACATAAGACGTAGCAATCCTCAGACCATTGAAGTCATCCGGAGTTTTGTTCTGATCCGATGGAAGCGCATAGCAAAAAGTCGATTTTCCGAAGCCAAGTGAAAGCAGTTCCCTAACTTCAACATCACTGTCAAGCGCAAGATCACGGCCTGTTATTCCAAGATCAAGAACGCCGTTGCTTACGTATACGGCAATATCCCTCGGCCTTAAAAAAATAAATTCAATGTCATTATCCGAATCCCTGACAACGAGTTCCCTGCCGTAACGCCTGCAGTTATATCCGGCTTCTTTTACAAGCTGCACAGCATCTTCGGAAAGGGAACCCTTATTGGGCAAGGCTATATAAAGCATTATTTTAAATCCCTGAAATTACAAATATTTATAAACATCTTCAAGTGTAAGGCCGCAAGCAATCATCATAACCTGGGCATGATAAAGAAGCTGGGAAATTTCCTCAGCTGTTTTTTCATTACCCTCATATTCTGCGGCAATCCAGACTTCACCCGCTTCTTCAAGAATCTTTTTCCCTATGAAGTGCCTGCCTTTGGCCAGAGCCTTTACAGTTCCTGATTCGGGGTCATTTCGCTCTGCCTTTTCTTTGAGCTCGGCAAAAAGCTGTTCAAATGTTTTCATTCTACTCCTGCCTTTGAAGAGCATCTATCTATGGCTTTTGCAATAACCTTCATATGTCCTTTCTCGGCCTGGGCAAGGGAGAGAAAAACTTCTGAAACAGACTTGTCAGAAACCTTATCTGCCATGACCTTATAAAGATCGTATGCTGAAAATTCAATATCAAGAGCTGTTTCCATAACATGCAGACAAAGATCTCGCTCGGTAAATGCATCAAACTTTCTCATCAGATCTTTAAATTCAAGTCCGCCTTCAATTACATCGCCCTTTAGATTATTAAATACTTCATCAAAATCTGGGTTGAAGCCAGGTGAAAATCTTTCCAGATATCCGTGAACAAGCCTTGCATGGGCTGTTTCGGCCTTGGCAAGCGGTTCAATATCCTTTACAAAGAAGTGATCACAATATTTTTCAGTAAGGGAATTATAGAAGACAAAAGCACCTTTCTCAAGCTCAATGGCTTTATAAAGAAGATCCTGAACAGTGCCTGAACCCTCAAAATGAACTATCTTTGGGAGATCATGGACAAGACGGCTTTCCCAGGCCCTAATTCCGCCGCTGATAGAGTAAAGATTTGCTTCTGTTTCAAGCTGCTCCGCAACCATCAGTGCCGCAATCCTTGAGCGTGACCCTGCGCCGCAGTAAAATATGATATCTCTGTCCAATGGAAGCTCTTTGACCCTCGAATCAATTTTCCCGAGAGGAATAAGCTTTGCGCCGGGGATGTGCTCGTCAACATACTCTTCCGGCTGCCGGACATCGACTAAAAGATATTCTGATTCCTGGTGCGTATCGATATACGACTCGAATTCTTCCGGCCATATCTCTTCAATACCCTTATGTCCCATTTTAGACCTCAAGATCACTTAAATCCAGTTCAGGGAAAAAAATTTTCATGGCTGTAAAAAACATATGCTTTTCAGTGTACCAGATTGTGTGGAGGAATTTTTCTTGGGCCCTTCTGATATGCGCGGCATGATCATCAATGAAAATCATGTCTTCAGGATCATAACCTATAGAATTAATAATGAGATCAAAAGTTTCCGAGTCCTTCTTGGTTCTGCCCAGCCTGTAAGAATTAAAGACATTGTCAAAAAGAGTAAAAAATCCGCTTCTCTGGTTAAGATCCTCGATCCAGTGAGTCTGGTCACTCAGAATATAAGTTTTTACGCCAGCCTGCCTCAGTCTTTTCACAGTTTCAAGCATGAAGGAACGAAGTGTGAAGCGTGACAGAACTGTTTCTGTCAGTTCAGCATCTGTTCCTGATATTCCGGTTGTCTGCCTGAAGAGCTTCCAGAATTTTCTATCATTAATCCTGCCGGTAACAAAACCAGTATCGTAGACAGCGTCAAACGCTGTCTTCCTAAGAGAATCAGGATCAAGACCGTTTTTTTTTGCTATTTCGTTGATTCCGGCCTTAAATCCTTCTTCGGCAAGTACACCGCCAAAATCAAAAACCGCCGCTTTTATGAGCATTTAAAACAAACTTTCTCCGACGCTTGGCACCGGAACAGTAAAAAAGGCTGCGGAAAAACCGCAGCCCTTAAAGTCATCTTAATATTTTTTATCGGCGTAATCCACCCACCCGCCAGCATTCACCAGGGCACGGTCAAATTCGGATACTACAAAAGGAATTTCATCAGAAAAAGACACTTCATCGGAAACGCCCTCGGCTATGAAAACAAATTTACCTGCCTGAAAATCTGTTTCCACAACAGTTTCCTTGCCGGCATATTTATCAAAAAGCATATCGATTACGCTTTCAGGAAGCTCAACAGCCATCATTCCGCAGTTAAACATGTTCTGCCTGAAAATTCTTGCAAAGCCTGTTGCAATTACAAGATTGATATCATTGACTTCAAATGCCCACGGCGCATGCTCTCTGGATGAGCCGCAGCCAAAATTATTTCTGGTTACGACAACGCGTTTTCCTTTTATTTTATCTACGGAAAAACCGTCCATCTTGAGGTCATCAAAAAGAAAAGGCTTAAGCGCTTCCTTTGTGACTTCAGTCAAATATTTGGCAGGTATTATTTCATCGGTATTTATATCAGAACGGTCCAGAAAAAGGACTTTTCCGCTGAAGTTTTTCATCCTAAACCTCCATCAGCCATTAAAAAGACTGGAATTTGTAATATGACCTGCAATTGCTGTCGCCGCTGCAGTGGCTGGACTCATGAGGTGAACCATACCGCCCCTACCCATTCTTCCGTTGAAATTGCGGTTTGTTGTCGCAGCGCATACTTCGCCTTCTGCAAGAACGCCGTTGCTCATGCCTAAACAGGCTCCGCATGTAGGGTTTGTAACGCAAAAACCAGCATCCATGAAAATTTTTATAATTCCTTCTTCGAGCGCATTGGAATAAACAGTAGGCGTAGCAGGAGAAACAACCCCTCTGACAGTGTCTGCGATCTTCTTCCCTTTAAGTACGTCCGCAGCTATTCTAAGGTCTTCCAGCCTACCATTTGTGCATGAGCCGATGTAAACCTGATCAACTTGAACATCTGTCATTTCACCTACAGATTTAACATTATCAGGCTTATAACCGAATGTAACCTGAGGATCGAGATATGAAACATCGAAATCCATCACCTGAGCATAAGTCGCGTCAGGATCAGATATCCACTTCCTGTAATCCTCAAGCGCGTCTTCTTTTGAAGCATAATCTTTGCTTATGAACGGCCATAGATAATCAACAGTGATGATATCAGGATAGCAGATACCACATGTGGCCCCAGCTTCTATTGCCATATTGCACAGAGTCATTCTTGACTCCATGCTCATTTCATAGACAACATTGCCAGTGAACTCTATTACCTTGTTTGTGGCTCCGTTAACGCCGATCTTTCCAATAAGATTAAGAATAACATCCTTTGAAAAAACACCTGGCTTCAACTCGCCAATTATGTTTATTTTAATTGTTTCAGGGGCTTTAAACGCACATACGCCTTTAAGAATACCGACTTCAAGGTCAGTTGTTCCGACACCTGCGGCAAAAGCACCAAAAGCGCCATGCGTGCATGTATGCGAGTCGCCCATTATGATCGTATAACCAGGCCGTACAAAACCCTGCTCAGGAAAAAGAGCGTGGCAGACACCATTTTTGCCGATGTCAAAAAAATCAATGATACCGTGCCTTCTTGCCCAGTCCCTGACTATTTTGCCCTGGGTAGCTGTCTTGGAATCCTTGGCCGGAGTTACATGATCGATAACAGCCTTGATCTTCTTAGGGTCAAAAACCCTGTCCTTTCCCCTTGCCATAAGGTCTGTGATGGCAATAGGAGTAGTGATCTCATGACAGAAAACAGCGTCAAGCTTTATGACATGAGTATCGCCAAAAGGATTATCTACAAGATGGGCTTTAAATATCTTTTCGGCAATCGTCTTACCCATTTTATCTCCTCGTCAAAAGGGCCTGCTTTGAGGCATTTAATTCCAACAGATTCATAGTCAAAGCGCCCTGAATCGGCATAGCTGCCTACAATTATCAGCTATCCTCAGGTTCCACCCAGATAATATGATTCTTATTGAGAAACATTATCTTGTCTTCAGCCTGCTTTGTCAGCGCTCCGACAACTACTATGAACGGATTTGAACTCTTGGTGAATAAATCTGAAACTCTCTGCTTTGATGACAAATTAACTTTGCCGTTGAGAAGGGATCCATCAATCATTTTTATGGTAACCCGAACATACCTAGCTTGGAATTCCATAGATTAGCTCCAGAGTTAAAATTTAAAGAAATAATGCTGGATACCACGAAAAAAAAGTACATGCCATACAAATTAAGTTTAGTTATAAATTATATACACATATTTTTTCATTTTTAAAATAGTCAAATTGTCTTAAAGAATCGACACTGAGACTGGAAAGTCTCAATATCAAAAACAATAAGCACAAGCATCGGAATTGACATGAATACCAACATAAGAATCGGCAGCATTGATCTTAAAAATCCGGTTATCTCAGCCTCAGGCACTTACGGCTATGCCCGTGAATATGGTGAAGCACTTGATATCAATGCATTAGGCGCAATTGTAGTCAAAGGAATTTCAATTGAACCGTCCAAGGGAAATCCTGAACCGAGAATAGCTGAAACGCCTTGCGGGATGCTTAACTCAATAGGCCTTGAAAATGTGGGAATAAAAGCCTTCATAAGTAAAAAGCTGCCTTACCTTAAATCCCTTGAAACACCTGTTATAACAAATATTTACGGCAAAACAGCGGATGAATATGCCGAACTTGCAGGGATAATAGACAAGCTTGATGGGATATCAGGAATTGAAGTAAATATTTCATGCCCAAATGTCAGTAAGGGCGGCGTTGCATTTGGTACAGTGCCGGAACTTACCCATGAAGTTATTTCTGCAGTAAGGAAACAAACTTCCAAGACATTAATTGCAAAATTAAGCCCGAACGTAACTGATATTACGATTATTGCAAGAGCAGCAGAGGCAGCAGGTGCTGATGCCCTTTCACTGATAAACACCATCACAGGAATGGCCATAGATATCAGAACCAGAAAACCCATGCTTGCAAACATTACAGGAGGACTCTCGGGCCCAGCCATCAAGCCAGTAGCAGTAAGAATGGTGTGGCAGACAGCAAACAGCGTATCTATCCCTGTAATCGGTCTTGGTGGAATAACATGCGCTGAAGACGCCATAGAATTCATAATAGCGGGAGCAACAGCAGTTCAGATAGGCACCGCAAATTTCCCGGATCCGAAGACCCCCCTCAGAATAATCGAAGGAATTGTGAAATACATGAAAAAAAACAAGATCACTTCTTTGCACGAACTGAGGGGAACCGTAAAAATATAAGGCTATGTTCCCTTTACTTTCCTGAAAGTTTTTGCGGAGCTTATTATAAAAAAGCGACCCGCCGGAAGCCGCTTTTTTATAATAAACAATTGTTAGTTATTGGAAAAATAAAATATTCCACACTTAACGGGAACAGAACCCAATATAAAAGAGGCCCGAAAGGGCCTCTTTTTGCTTTATCAATCTGAAAATATATTCAGATAGTATTAATTCATTTCTTTCTGTAGTCTCGCAGCTTCGCTTTTATAGTATGAGTTACTGGATTTTGAAGCTTTTTCGATAAAAGTTTTGGCTTTAGCCAGATTGGCGTCCCCACCTTTATCAATGAGCAGTTCGGCAACGTAGAGATTTCTCTCATCATCATGTTTGGCGGTGTGTTTGGTCGTGGACATATATTCTTCATAATATTTCATGGCTTTATCTTTGTCTGTAAACGGGAACGGAACAACTGCCCAAAAACGACCCAAGGCCAGCGGAGTACTTGCGTCATCATATTTTTTATCTATATTATAAGCCTTTTCCAGATTTGTCTGGATTTTGTCCTTCAAGCCTTCTTTAAGCGCTGTCATTATTCCTGCTCCATCAGAGTAGATTCCGGCGCAAACACCATAAAAATAAAACCCTTCAGGACTCTTGGAATTTACAGCAATGGCCTTCTCGGCAAATGTCATCCCTTTTTTGCCTGAATCAGCGCATATTTTCTCCCAATCTCCTTTTTTATTTTCTTTGTACCAGTTGCCGTAATCCCTGTAAATTCGCGCGCACTTCCAATTTGCTTCGTAATCCGAAGGATTTGCTGCCACTGCTTCTTCGTAGAATTTAATTGCAGCTGTGAAGTTTTCTATGCCGCCTTTTTCCCTTAGTGCCTCTGCCTGGGAAAGGGGGCTATCGGCCGCGAAGCCGACATTTGTAAAAAGCGTAATAATAAGTCCAAGGCTGAAAAAAAACATCTTTTTCATTGAAACAGCTCCTTTTATGGATTATAGGTTCTTCTGAATTTTTAAATTTAGTTAACTCTATGAAACAAACGAGTCAATAAAAAACAGTGTTTACCCAAGTTTTTTACTCGGCCGAGATCTCAATAGATCAAAACAAATCCCTATATTTATTGCAAATACACAAGCCAGCTAACGGAGAAATCCGTTTTTTTTCGAAAACAAAAACCAAGGAGCTCAAAAAAAATGAAAAAGTTACTGTCTGTATTGCTTGTTCTATTACTCACATCTTCTGTTGCATGGGCTAAAAAAGTAGGTGATTATGACGTGCCTGATACTCTTAAGGCGGGTAGTGAAAATCTTGCGCTTAATGGCGCTGGCTTCAGAACAAAAATAGGTATGAAGCTTTATGTTGGTTCTCTCTACACACAGAAGCCTGCAAAAGATGAAAAAGCAATAATTGACGCAGATGCACCAATGGCAATCACTCTTCATATCGTTTCAGGAATGATTACCAGCGAAAAAATGATGAACGCAATAAATGAAGGCTTTGAAAATTCAACAGGCGGAAATATTGCCCCTCTTAAAAAAGAAATTGATACATTCATTTCTGTTTTCAAAACAGAAATTAAAGAAGGTGACAAACAGCAGTTCATCTATGTTCCTGGAACCGGCGTCGAAATTTACAAAAATGGCGCAAAAGTAAATACAATTGCAGGAATAGCTTTCAAAAAGGCTCTTTTCGGTATCTGGCTGTGCGACAAACCAGCTGACGGCGATCTTAAAGACGCTATGCTTGGAAAATAAATCAGGCTGAAAATAGGTAACAAAAAGGGGGATGGTATCAGCCATCCCCCTTTTTAAGTTTAACAAGGTCGCAAAAAATCCGGCTTGGTGCTGAAGTCCTTTGCTGACTTTTTGCGAGTCCATAAAGTTAAAAAATCCTTGATCAGAAAATGACGATCAAAATGATTCTTTGTTAACCGGATTCTTCTTAAGATGATTAAGCCTGTTCAAGCCGTTTATATATGCTTTTGCACTTGCCGTTACAATGTCCGGATCTGCACCTTTCCCAAGTGAAATAAACTCGCCGTCCTTTACCCTTACAGTAACCTCACCCTGGGCATCGGTGCCCCCAGTCAGTGCGCTTACCGTAAATCTGAGGAGTTCGGGTTTCTCTCCAGTAACTTTTGTAATGGCGTTAAATGCAGCATCTATCGGACCGTTACCGTCACCAAATCCGGAAACGCTTTCGCCTTCTATTTTCATCTTTACGTGCGCCACAGGGGTTACTGTTGTGCCGCATCCGACGTGAAGATAATCAAGGCTGTAATATTCCCCGCCCCTCATTATATCCTCGTTGACAAGTGCTTCAATATCAGCGTCAAGAATATCCTTCTTCTTGTCTGCAAGTGCCTTGAATTTTACAAAAACTTTTTTAAGCTCTTCATCAGAGAGTTGGTATCCCATTTCCTCAAGCTTTGACCTTAATGCGGCCCTGCCTGAGTGCTTGCCAATGACGAGATTGTTTTTGCTTAAACCCACAAGTTCAGGATTCATTATCTCGTAAGTCATGGGGTTTTTCAAAACACCGTCCTGGTGTATTCCTGACTCATGGGCAAACGCGTTTGCTCCGACAACCGCCTTATTAGGCTGGACAATCATTCCGGTAATCATGCTCACAAGACTGCTGGTCGGGCATATCCTTGTCGTGTCTATGCCTGTTTTCACAGGAGCAAGGCCTGGCCTGGTATGAAGAGCCATCACAACCTCCTCAAGTGCCGTATTCCCAGCCCTCTCGCCTATTCCGTTTATTGTGACTTCTGCCTGTCTTGCACCGGCGGCTATTGCAGCAAGGGTGTTTGCGGTCGCGAGTCCAAGATCGTTATGACAGTGAACACTGAGAATTGCCTTATTCATATCCTTTGTATTTTTCATCACATAGCGGACAAGATCGGCAAATTCATGGGGAACGGCATAACCGACCGTATCCGGAAGATTCAGGGTAGTAGCTCCTGCTTCTATTACGGCAGAGAATACCTTGCAAAGAAAATCCCGGTCGCTCCTAGAACCGTCTTCAGCGGAAAACTCAACATTGTCCGTAAATTGTTTAGCGTACCTGACAGCCTCCACAGCTCGCTCAAGAACCTGTTCCTCGCTCATCTGAAGCTTATACTTCATATGAAGCGGAGAAGTGGCGAGAAAGGTATGAATCCTTGGATTTTTTGCAAGCTTTACAGCTCCCCAGGCCTTGTCAATATCCGCTTTGCTCGCCCTGCACAGGCCAGCAACCTGGATATTTTTTACAGCTTTCGCAACAAGAGAAACAGCTTCAAAATCTCCTTCAGACGCGGCAGGGAAACCTGCTTCAATTATATCAACACCGAGCTCTTCGAGCTGGGTAGCTATCCTGATCTTTTCCGCAGAATTCATTGTTGCGCCCGGAGACTGCTCTCCGTCACGAAGTGTGGTATCAAATATATAAAGACGCTCGCTCATGGTATAAACCTCATTTTAAATTTTCATGGATTCGAATTGACTATATTACACAGTTTTCGCCATGAGCATGGGCCGCAGGAAGGATATATTCCCTGCGGCATTGTTGTCTCCTGAATTCATTTAAATATTGCCTCCGGCGGATCGCTTTAAAAAAGTTCCGCAAAAAAACTTTATGAAAGTTTAAAATTAAAACTGTCCGAAAGAGCCTTCCAGCTCGCCTCTATTATATCCTCTGAAACGCCCATTGTGCTCCAGACCTGTCCTTCATCCCTTGACTCTATAAGAACTCGAACCTTGGCCGCTGTTCCATCCTGGCCATCTATTACACGAACCTTATAATCAACAAGATGCATATTGCAGATACGTGGATAAAAATGGCACAGAGCCTTCCTTATCGCATTGTCGAGGGCGCTTACCGGACCGTGGCCTTCAGCAGCAGTTATTCTGTCTTCTCCGTCGACCGCAATCTTTATAACAGCGTGGGATCGACATGCCTGATTCTTGTCTTTCTCAACTGTTACCCGGAAAGATACGAGCTCAAAAAACTCCTTATATTTATCAGCATGCCTGTCGATGAGCAGCTTGAGAGAGGCGTCCGCCACCTCAAACTGGTAACCTTCCTCCTCCAGTGCCTTTATTTCAGCAACAACAGCGCTTGCATTCACGTTAGAATCAGTATCTATGCCAAGTTCCTTGAGCTTGTATTCGACATTACTTTTTCCGGAATAGTCACTCATCAGCACCCTGCGCTCATTACCAACCAAGGCTGGATCCATATGCTCATAAGCCAGAGGATTCTTCATTACTGCGCTAACATGAACCCCGCCCTTGTGAGCGAATGCGCTTTTTCCAACAAAAGGCCTGCTGTTCTGAGGAGTCATGTTTGCGACTTCACTGACAAAACGTGATAGTTTGTTCATTCTTGCAAGATTCTCAGAACTCAAACAGTCACAACCCATTTTTAACTGTAAAACAGGAATGATTGATGTCATGTCTGCATTGCCGCAACGCTCGCCGTATCCGTTTATTGTGCCTTGAACCATCATGGCGCCTGAACGGACAGCCTCAATGGAATTTGCCACGGCCATTGAGCTATCATTATGTGCATGAATTCCAAGCTTTATTGGCAAAACATTGCTGTTGTCCTTGAATCTTTCATCCATAAAAGAAAGGACAGACCTTGATATTTCAGCGACTTCATGGGGCAAGGACCCGCCGTTCGTGTCACAGAGTGTTATATAGTCGGCTCCGCCTTCTACAGCTGCAGCAAGGGTTTCAAATGCATAATCTTTATTTGCCTTGTATCCGTCAAAAAAATGCTCTGCATCATAGATTACAATTCTGCCTTTCTTTTTGAGGAATTCTACGGAATCCCTTACCATGCAAATATTTTCAGGCAGAGTGTTCTCCATAAGAAAGACATGAAGATCCCACGACTTCCCGAAAATAGTCACAGCAGGCGCTTCACTTTCAATAAGAGCCTTCAAAATGACGTCGTCTTCTGGTTTTGTGTTCGGCCTTCTTGTGGATCCGAAAGCTGCGATCCTGGCATTTTTGAACTCCGCATTTTTTGCAAGCTCAAAAAATCTAGTATCTCTTGGGTTTGCGCCAGGCCAGCCGCCTTCAATGAAATGGAAGCCATTGTCATCAAGCCTCTGGGCAATTCTGAGCTTGTCCTCGGCAGTAAAGCTTATATTTTCTCCCTGGGCTCCATCACGTAATGTAGTATCATAAAGAAGTATGGACTTCATAAAATCTCCGATATCTGCTGGCTGGACTTTTAAATTCGCAAATGACTCTGAGTCAATTTTTCTGACAAAAAATGTTCACTTAACCTGAATTGTCAAATCTGATTACGGTTCATCCATTTATTCCTGGAAAACTGGAAGTAATTATTCCATAAATTTTCCTAAATAAAATTTCGATTGCAGATTTTTGAATAATGATCTTTGAAAAAAACTTAAAATTTTTAGCAAAAATCAAACTTCAAAAACCTTAATCACTTAAATTTTATGGTTCTGTCTTGTTTGAAGTTACGAGTGCCTTAGGCGAGTCTTTTTTTGAAAAAAGATCCGCAGAAACTTTATGGTTTTGTGATTTAACGAATATAATGATGCAACCATAACTTGGGGATATACATTATTCGTTCCCAAAAACAATACCGACAACGTCTCAAATTGAAAATACAAGATGCCGGATCAAGTCCTGCATGACGCAGACACGACGCTAAATTTAGAAACCCGTGAATTTAGAAATTGCGGGGGTATTTTTAAAAAAAATACCCCCGCATTCTATTTCCTGTTCAGAAAAAATACTTACTTATTTCTGTTTGCTGGTCTGAGCTTTCTTACAGCGGCTCCGGCTTTCCACATTTCAGAATTCTTGATTGCGTCCAGTTCTTTTTTCAGGACAACTTCCCTGTAGTCAGGAGCACTTGCAGCTGTCATTACTATTTCTGTTTCTTTGCCTGTTTTCACGCTCGCATAAAGCTGCTCAAAAACAGGTGCAACCGCATCTCTGAACCGTGGAGCCCAGTCAAGAGCACCGCGCTGTGCGGTGATGCTGCAGTTTGAGAACATCCAGTCCATGCCGTTCTGGTCAACCAGACGGATAAGGCTCTGGGTAAGCTCTTCAACTGTTTCATTGAAGGCCTCGCTTGGGCTGTGTCCGTTCTTGCGGAGAAGATTGTACTGAGCTTCCATGGTTCCTGCAAGGCATCCCATAAGAACACCGCGCTCACCTGTAAGGTCACTGTAAACTTCCTTTTCAAAAGTTGTTTCAAAAAGGTAGCCTGAGCCTATGGCTATACCGATTGCAAGAGCTCTTTCCTTTGCGCGGCCTGTAAAATCCTGGAAAACTGCAAAACTAGAGTTGATACCTTCACCATTAAGGAAGTTATCACGTACGCTGCGTCCCGAACCCTTTGGAGCAACCAGCGTTACATCTACGTTCGCAGGAGGAATGATCTTGGTCTGCTCCTTGTAAACAATTGAGAAGCCATGGGAGAAATGAAGCGCATCACCTTCGTTCAGGTTGGCTTTTACAATGTCCCAGGTTGCAGCCTGACCTGCGTCTGAAAGAAGTACCATGATGATGGTTCCCCTTTTTGCAGCTTCTGCAATAGGGAAAAGGTTTTCACCAGGAACGAATCCGTCTGCAATAGCCTTGTTCCAGAACGCGTCGCCTTCAAGCTGGCCGATGATTACAGAAAATCCGTTATCCCTAAGATTTAAAGCCTGGGCAGGGCCTTGAACACCATAACCAAGAATAGCAATGGTTTCATTTTTAAGAACTTCTCTGGCTTTTTCCAGAGGAAATTCATCTGACATTATTACTTCTTCCACAACGCCACCAAAATCTATTTTTGCCACGATTATTCTCCTTTAAATTCAGTTCACCGCTTGATTTGCGGCCGTTTTAATTTTTTCAGTAAATATTGATGGACTCGCAAAAAGACATATAAAAGCGTCAGCGTCATGCCGGACTTGATCCGGCATCCTGCATTTTCAGTTATTTCTGGATTCCGGAGCCCGGTTTTCACCGGGCCAGGCCCGCCGGAATGACGGAAAATCAGACTTTTTGCGATTTTGTCAATATTCAATCATTTTATATCTGTCCGAGCCAAAAACCTAAAGCTTTTAGCGGAGCTTTTAAAAAAAAGCGGGCCGCCGGAAAAATGTTATTCCCTAAAAAGAGCTACAGGGCCTGTACGGACAATTTCCTTTATACCCATAGGCTGAAAAATTTTCAATATAGCCGATATTTTATCTTCAGAGCCAGTGACTTCGACGGTATAATGTTCATTACCAACATCAACAATCTTTGCCCTGAAAACATCAGCTATCCTGAGAATTTCGCCCCTTGTTTCCGGTCTGGTATATACCTTGACAAGAACCAGCTCCCTGTGGACATAAGCCTTACCTGTCAAATCATGTACGGTGATGACGTTAACAAGCTTGTGAAGCTGTTTCTTTATTTGCTCTATAATCTGGGCAACCCCGGTCGTAACCATAGTTACCCTTGATACCTTTGGATCATTGGTTTCAGCAACGCTCAGGCTTTCAATATTGTATCCCCTGCCGCTGAAAAGGCCGGCTATTCTTGAAAGAACTCCAGGCTCGTTATCAACAAGAATCGACAAAATATGTTTTTCTTCATTCATGGCCAGTCTTCCTTTCTATACAAGCAGCATATTGGTAATTGGCGCTCCTGCAGGAACCATGGGATAAACACACTCCTCACGCTCAACCACAAAATCCATGATAACAGGCCCAGGAGTTGCAAGGCCCTTTTTAAGAACTTCTTCTACCTCAGAAGGCTTTGTAGCCCTGAATCCTGCTGCTCCATACGCTTCTGCAAGCTTCACAAAATCAGGCGCATGTTCCATGTTTGTGCTGGAGTAATTACGCTTGTAAAAAAGTTCCTGCCACTGTCTAACCATTCCGAGGAAACGGTTATTCAAAATAACTATCTTAACAGGAAGGCCGTACTGGACTGCTGTTGCCATTTCCTGAATATTCATCTGAATGCTTCCGTCACCTGCAACATCTACAACTATCTTGTCCGGGAACGCCATCTGCGCTCCTATTGCGGCGGGGAAGCCAAATCCCATGGTGCCTAGTCCGCCAGATGTTACCCACTGATTGGGCGTTGCAAACTTATAAAACTGGGCCGCCCACATCTGGTTCTGGCCAACTTCTGTCGTTATTATTGCCTCGCCCTTAGTGAGCTCATATAACTTTTCAACGACGTACTGAGGCTTGATAACATCACTCTGACTATAAGCAAGGGGGGTCCCTGTCTTCCATTCGCTGACCTGACCGAGCCATTCCTTTCGTTCGGGCTTTATGATTTCCGGTTTTTCCTGATCAAGAAGCTCATTTAAAACAGAAAGAGTAATTTTGCAATCACCTACAATTGGAACCTGAACAGGAACGTTTTTATGTATCGAAGTAGGATCAATGTCAACATGAACTATGGTCGCATTTTTTGCAAAAGCGTCTACTTTGCCTGTAACCCTGTCATCAAATCTTACGCCTAGGGCAAGCATGAGATCGCATTCAGAAATTGCCATGTTAGCGCAATATGTCCCATGCATTCCGAGCATTCCAAGCCAGAGATCGTCTGTCCCCGGAAAGCCGCCAAGGCCCATAAGAGAAGAAGTTACCGGAATATTCGTCTTTCTGGCCAGTTCGGTAAGTTCCTTGGAGCAGTCAGAGAGAATAATTCCGCCGCCGCTGAATATGAGAGGCTTTTTGGCATTCTTGATCAGACTTGCGATCTTTGAGATCTGCTTCATATTCGGTTTGTAATTCGGATTATAAGATCTGAGACTGACCTCTCCGGGCTGCTCATATTCAGTTCTTGAATTTGTGATATCCTTGGGGATATCAATAAGAACCGGCCCAGGCCTTCCTGTTCTTGCTATATGAAAGGCTTCCTTTATTATATAAGCCAGCTTTTTTACATCTTTCACAAGATAGTTATGCTTGGTGCATGGCCTCGTAATACCAACGATATCAACTTCCTGGAAAGCATCATTACCAATAAGGCTGGTCGGAACCTGGCCTGTGATGATAACCATTGGAATGGAATCCATATAAGCGGTTGCAATTCCGGTTACAGCATTTGTGGCGCCAGGGCCTGATGTAACCATGCACACGCCGACATCGCCGGTAACCCTTGCAAAACCGTCGGCTGCGTGAACAGCCCCCTGTTCGTGACGCACAAGAATATGTTTTATATCAGTCCTTGTCAGCTCGTCATAAAAATCTATTACCGCGCCTCCAGGATAACCGAAAATTACGTCAACACCCTCGTCTTTGAGGGATTTCATCACGATTTGTGCTCCTGTCATTTCCATGACATTTTCCTCGCTTTCTATATACCTGATTAAAGGCCGAAAACCGGCACAGAGTTCCTTTTGCATTCTATCGGAATTGATACTATTTCATCACAGCACCCTTGCTTGCAGATGACACCATTTTCGCATACCTTGCCATATATCCTTTTTTTATCTTGGGCTCAGGCTTCTTCATTTCAGAAATTCTCTTTCTGATTTCGGCATCCCCCACTTCAAGAGTTATGGTCTTTGCAGGTATATCGATTGAGATGATATCTCCTTCATTGACAGCTCCAATCGGGCCGTCCTGCATTGCTTCAGGCGAAACGTGACCGATGGCTGCACCCCTTGTACCACCTGAGAATCTTCCGTCTGTTATGAGCGCCACTTCTGCGTCGAGTCCCATACCTGCAATGGCGGAAGTCGGGGTCAGCATCTCGCGCATACCGGGGCCTCCCATGGGGCCTTCGAATCTTATCACTACAACATCACCGCTTTTGATCTGACCAGCCATGATGGCAGCGCTTGCCGCGTCCTCGGAATTAAAGACCCTCGCAGGCCCCTTGTGCTTCATCATTTCCGGGCGAACCGCAGACTGCTTGACAACACAGCCTTCAGGAGCAAGATTCCCAAAAAGAACGGCAAGGCCGCCGACTTCATGATATGGATTATCAAGTGGCCTTATCACTTCCCTGTCAAGAACCCTTGCTGACTTGAGATTTTCTCCAAGATTCTTCCCTGTTACTGTCAGACAGGAGTTATCCATTCGTCCAGCATCTGAAAGAGTCTTCATAACGCCCTGAATTCCTCCGGCAGCATCGAGATCCTGAATATGATAGGTTCCTCCGGGACTCATGGAGCAAAGATGCGGAGTCTTGGCGCTGACTTCATTTATTATGTTAAGATCTATTTCAATACCTGCTTCCATTGCTATGGCCGGCAGATGCAGAACTGTATTTGTCGAGCAGCCAAGTGCCATGTCAACTGCCAGAGCATTGTTGAAAGCCTGCTTTGTCATTATTTTCGAAGGAGTTATATCTTTTTCAAGAAGCTCCATAATCTTCATTCCTGCTTCTTTGGCCAGTCTTATTCTTGCAGCCATTACAGCAGGTATTGTGCCATTCCCAGGGAGTCCCATACCTATCGCTTCTGTGAGACAGTTCATGGAATTTGCGGTAAACATTCCTGAACATGAGCCACAGGTCGGGCATGCGGAGTCTTCTATTTCAAGTAGTTCAGCCTCGGTCATTTTACCGGACTTGACTGCTCCGACCGCCTCAAATACTGTAATAAGATCGACTTTTTTGCCTGGTTTGGAAGGATGAACCCCAGCAAGCATAGGACCGCCGCTTATAAATATTGTCGGAATATCGAGCCTTGCAGCTGCCATAAGCATTCCTGGCACTACCTTGTCGCAATTGGGAACCATTACTATTGCGTCAAAGGCGTGGGCAGTCGCAACCACCTCGACTGAATCAGCTATGAGTTCACGGCTTCCAAGCGAATAATGCATGCCTGTATGATTCATGGCTATGCCGTCACAGACCCCGATCACTCCGAACTCCACAGGCATGCCTCCGGCCATGTATATACCAGCCTTGACCGCATCGACTATCTTGTCAAGATGTGCATGACCAGGGATGATCTCGTTTGCCGAGTTGGCTATGCCGATAATCGGCCGTCTTATCTCTTCATCAGTGTACCCCATTGCCTTGAACAGGGACCTGTGAGGAGATCTCTCCACACCTTTTTTTACCAGATCGCTTTTCATGGTTCCCCTTTATCTCCCTTAAAAGCATAAAAGCCGTTATCAGCTTTGGCTGATAACGGCTTTTCAGTTTATTTTATGAATCGCTCATCAAGACATTATCAGCCCCGTCATCTCCCGTGTGACGCCCACGACGACCACGAGAATGATAATAATGTTCACGACTAGGCTAATGACAGAATTACGGTTCATATATATACCTTAAATAATAGTTAACTTAGTTAGTTAACAATCAACATAGATTAAGTCAAGAAAATATTTTTAAACATTGACTGCAAAAAAAATATCGTCTTTGCATATACGCAGACCGGATTCTGCTGCAAAATAGATACTGATGGACTCGCAAAAAATCAAAATACGGCGACGGTGTCATACCGGGCTTGATTCAGCAGCCAGTGTGTTCAGCTATTTCCGGATTCCGGACTGCGCCGGAATGACGAAAATATGACTCTTTACTACTCGTCAGATACTATCCATCTTTTAAATTTTCAACAATTCAGAGAAACAAGGCCTTAAAATAAGCGTTGACCATTAATCGTCACTCTATTAAATATTTAGTATTGGAAGCAATAAAAGGTTTCCGTGCCTCTTTTCATTTGACAAAACTCAGAAATAACGGTTATTTTCAAGCATTTCCTGTGGTTTTACTATAATATTTTCGCTCTAAATTCCGGCTGTGTCCAAACGGCCAAGAAAAAATAATATGCCAGAACTTGTCCCTGTAGTAACTGAAAAAGAAATTGAAAAAAGAGTGCAAGAAATAGCAGATGAGCTTTCTGAATTATATAAGGATAAAAACCTTATTCTTATTGGTGCTCTTAAAGGCTGCTTCATTTTCATGGCCGATCTTGCCAGAAAACTGAAGGTTCCTGCAACCATTGATTTCATCGCGGCTTCCAGCTACGGTGATTCTGACGTATCTTCAGGAGAGGTGAAAATAACCAAGCCTTTAAGCCTTGATATTGCTGGCAAGGATGTCCTCATAATTGAGGACATTGTAGATTCAGGCACTACCTTGTCATACCTTAAAGATTATCTATCTTCCATGAAGCCGGCATCACTTAGAATATGTGCTCTTATTGACAAACCGGAACGCAGAAAAACAGAAATAAAGATAGATTTCACCGGCCATGTCGTGGAAGAAGGTTTTCTTGTAGGTTACGGTTTAGATTACGCAGAGCAGTACAGACATCTTCCAGCCATTTATCATTTAAAATTTTAATACTCTAATCACGAGGAGCCTCATGATAATAACCTGTGATAATTGCTCAGCAAAATTCAAAATGGATGACAGCAAGGTAAAGCCTTCGGGCACCAAGGTAAGGTGCTCCAAATGCAAAAGCGTATTTGTGGCGTATCCCCAGGCTGCCATAACGCCGGAACCTTTTCCTGAACCTGTAGTACAGAAACCGGGCAAACCAACATTATCCCAGGAAAATGATTTTGATCTTAAAATGGAAAAAGATGAAGATCTTGATCTGACACTTGGATATGACATCGGCGAAAAAGTAAAATCCGCCCCTGAAGAAGATGATTTTGACATAGATATTGATAATCTTGATCTTGACCTTGATATGGGCTCGGACAAAGAGGTTGACGCAGTCTCTGTGGATGATTCGGATGACATAGATATTGACGCAGACATGGATTTCGACCTTACAGAGCCTGAAGGATCGCCTGCTGGCAAAAGCAGGAAAGAAAGTCTTGAGACGGATCTCGACCTCGATCTTGATATGGATTTTGATCTTGAAGGAGAAACAGTATCAACAAATTCTGCTCCGCCTCCTGTTGATGACATGGAAATCAGCCTTGATCTGGATCTGGGCATAGACCTCGGAGAAGAAACAAAAACAGCTCCAGCTCAGGCAGCCAGTAAAATCCCTGATGAAATTGATCTTGACCTTGATCTTGGCATTGAAAGCGCTTCGGTTCAACCTGCTCAGCCAGAAAAGAAACTGGAAGAAAGCTTTGATCTCGACCTCGAACTTGACCTTGGAATGGATAGTGTAGAAACAAAAGCAAAGCCCGTATCTGATGATTTTGAACTTGATTTTGACCTTGAGTTAGGAGAATCACCTGCCACATCAAAAGTTGAGAACAAGAAACAGGATTTCACAGAAGACAACCTGGAGTTTGATCTTGATCTTGGGCTTGATGAATCGCCTGTATCTGCAAAAACTTCAACTCCGGGAGATGAAATAGAGCTTGATCTGGATCTGGGGCTTGATGAAACAATTGAACCTGCAAAAACCTCGGCATCTACAGACGAAATAGAACTCGATCTGGATCTTGGGCTTGATGATGGTGACTCCATAAGACCGGATCTCGCAAAAGTCAACGAAGAAGACCTAAGTCTGGATCTTGTCCTTGATCTTGACCAGCTTGAATCAAAACCAGAAGCAGAAGACATAGAGCTTGAGTTTGATATCCAGAGCGAAGAGCCATTAACTCTTGATAAGGGAGGAGATGACCTTGATTTCTCGCTCGACCTTGATCTTGAACTTGACGAAACGTCCAAAAAAGACGGCGTTAAAACAAAGACCGAAGAGTTCGAATTTGATCTTGATCTGGACGATGATTTTTCAAAACCGGCCCCATCAAAAAGAGAACCTGTCAAGGCAGAAGAAAAAGAAATCGCTGCAACCATTTTTGCAGATGATTTAAATGACACAGGCAATGCCACAATAGCCATGCCTGAAGATGCTGACATGAGTCCTGAGCCTGCGGTGTCAAGCTATGTTCCCCAGAAACCTTTGGCTGATAAAAACCAGCCCAAGTTCAAGCCCCAGAAAGAATCAAGCAAGGCGCCGATTCTGGCTTTACTGCTTATCATAATCGTACTTGCAGGTGGCTATTATGCTGTATTCATGAAAGGCATCGGCAGAGATACTCTATCCACCCTGCCCTATGTAGGAAAATACCTGGGAGGAAAAGCAGAACTTAACTCAGAAGACCCTGCCGGAATCCTCAAGATAAATTTTGTCGATTACAGAGAGAGATTCATCCAGAATCAAAAAGAGGGAAATCTCTTTATAATAGAAGGCAAAGTAGTCAATAATTACAATATGCCGAGAAGCAACATAAGCATAACCGGCAAGATTTTCACAACCAAGAAGGAAATGGCCCAGCAGAAAACCATATTTGCCGGCAATTTGATTTCAAATGCTGATCTTGCGGTCATTGATATGACTGAAATAGACAAGAGGCTTTCAAATCAGACCGGTATTAATGGTATGAATACCAATATACCTTCCGGCAAAGAAGTTCCTTTCATGATTGTATTTTCAAAACTGCCGGATAACCTTGAAAATTACAGCGTTGAGGTGATCAAGTCTTTTTAATTTGCTTAATGCATTTTTTTGCTTGACGCATATACCCTAAGCTGTTAGTAACTGATCCGTTTTGGCGATGTAGCTCAGCTGGTTAGAGCATACGGCTCATATCCGTAGGGTCCGGGGTTCAAGTCCCTGCATCGCCACCAAACAACAATCTAACAGCGTCCTAAAGCTGTCCGAAGCCCCTTGAGCAATCAAGGGGTTTTTTGTTTTACAGCCATCCACATTCAACAGAAACCTTTCGAGGATATTTTTAATTCCATTTCTGCCTCTCCTTTTTTAAAGGACATATTCCTTTAAATGTTGAAATCTGAAAAACAAAATTCATGTCACTGAGAAGTTTAAGTAGCTTTTTCTGAAAATGACATGACTGGGAGGCAAAAGACGTCTTTCCGTACAGTCTCTCCACCTTTTTTAAACCACAAACCGAAAATAATATATGCTTCAAAATAAATTTTGGCTTTTTGCCCCCAATGAAATATTGTGCAAAAAAACAAAAAATTAAATAAACAGACCAAAGTATGACAAGGTCGCAAAAAGTCCGATTACCGTCATTCCGGCGTAGGCAGGAGTCCAGAAGTGTCTAAGAATACTGGATACCGGATCAAGTTCGGCATGACTCCGACGCTTTTTTTGACTTTTTGCAGTCCATAAAAATCACTTTTTTATTCGTACACTGCCGGAGGTAATAATGTCTGCTCTCAAAATACCTGAAAGAACAGAAATCAAGCACGAAGATAGATGGGATTTATCGCCGCTTTTCAGCTCAGATGATGAATGGAGCAAATTCTTTACTGAAATAGAAAACGGCATAAATGAGTATGAAGCATTTAAAGGAAAACTTGGAGCCTCATTCGAGATATTCAAAAAAGCCCTTGATTTCCACATGGATATTTCCCGCAAGGTTGACAAGGTTTTCACATATGCCCATCTGAGGCACGATGAAGAAAAGTCAGCGCCCAATTATGCCGGTTTTTTCCAGAAAGCCATGAATGTGGCGACCCGGGCAGCCCAGGCTGGAAGCTTCATGGAACCAGAAATCCAGGAAATTCCGGATGAGGATATTAATAACTGGATGACTGATCCATCAATTAAAAATTACTCATTCCATATTGAAAAAATAATACGCTGGAAGCCTCATACCCTGGACGCCAAAACCGAGGAACTCCTTGCAATGTCCGGTGAAATGGCAAGTTCAGCAAGGGAAATATTCGGGCAACTCGATGCGGTTGACATGAAATTCGGGACTATCAAAGACGGCCAGGGAAGGGAAAGAGAACTGAGCCACGGCAATTTTGTCACTTTCATGCAGGACCCTGACAGGGAAATCCGAAAAAAAGCTTTTCTCCAGTATTATGATGCTTACATAAATCATAAACATACAATCGCAGCTTCGCTTTCAGGCTCTGTCAAAAAGGACTGGTTCTATGCAAGGGTTAGAAAACACGAATCCTGTCTTAAATCAGCCCTGTTTTCAAATAATATTCCTGAGACTGTTTATGACAATCTCCTTGATGCAGTAAAAAAAGGAGTTCCTGCCCTTGTAAAGTATCTGGACATCAGAAGAAAAGCCCTGGGCCTCGAAAATCTTCATATGTACGATCTTTACATCCCGCTTGTTCCTGAGGTCGAATTCAACATGCCATACGACGAGGCCGTAAAAACCTGCATTCAGGCTCTTGCTCCGCTTGGCGAAGAATATACATCCGTTCTTGAAAAAGGCCTGACAAAAGGCTGGGTCGACAGATATGAAAACAAGGGCAAACAAACTGGCGCATATTCTTCAGGATGCTTTGATTCTCCGCCTTATATATTGATGAACTATGAACCAGGTAATATAAACAGCCTTTACACCCTGATCCATGAGGCAGGCCATTCAATGCACACATGGCTTGCAAACAAAACCCAGCCGTACTCAAATCACGGATACAGCATTTTCGTGGCTGAAGTAGCGTCAACCTTTAATGAAACCCTTCTAAGCGCATATCTTCTGGAAAAGTATAAAGATAACAGAAATATGACAGCATATATTCTGTGCAGGGAAATAGACAATATAAGATCAACAATGTACCGCCAGACAAAGTTCGCAGAATTTGAAAAGGCCATACATTCAAAGATAGAAGCAAACGAGCCTCTCACGCTCGATGTAATAACCAAGACTTACAAGAATCTCCTGGAAATATATTTTGGAGGAAAACTCGAAATTGACGATGCGCTTTGCCTCGAATGCCTGAGAATCCCGCATTTTTACTCTGCATTCTATGTTTATCAATACGCCACAGGAGTTTCAGCGGCAATATCCCTGGCAAAAAAGCTCATGACTGAAGGTGAGGAACAAAGAAAACGATATCTCGGATTTCTTTCGCTGGGAGGTTCCGTATATCCGATTGATGCTCTGAAAACAGCCGGAGTTGATATGTCAGAAGAAAAGGCCGTGAGAACCGCGCTGGAGTATTTTGAAGAGCTTGTGGAAAGACTTAGGGAAACACTGGCAGATTGATACTGCTAATTTGAATATGTGGGGGCAATCAAATGAAGCCCCCACACTTTTAAGGCATCAAAAATCAGTTCGTCCAGTGAAGAGTTCCTGAATTCCACTCAAATGTCCCATCGCCATTCAGATCAGCTTCAATTTTATATGATGAGCTGTCTATGATTGTAAGGCGGGACGAGGTTCCTTCTCCTCCTTCGACGTAAAGAATTCCATCCGTCGGGTGTTCTGCAAAAAGCTGCTGTCTGAAGGATTCTTCGGTATTCAAGGTTACGTTTCCGTAAATGCTGTGCCCAAAGGTGCCTGCCACTGTGTATACCATATAAGATGATTGAAGCATCATATTGAGGACATAGTTTTCAACCCTTGAAGTTGTTCCCTTG
The DNA here is from genome assembly GCF_000426225.1 of Desulforegula conservatrix Mb1Pa. Taxonomy (NCBI): domain Bacteria; kingdom Pseudomonadati; phylum Thermodesulfobacteriota; class Desulfobacteria; order Desulfobacterales; family Desulforegulaceae; genus Desulforegula; species Desulforegula conservatrix. Next base: position 69,607 of record NZ_AUEY01000008.1, on the reverse strand, counting down.
AGCTGATCCTTCACAGAAGCATTGGCAGTAAATACGGCTCCAGAGGTATCTCCTTCCATAGCCATTGTGCCAGCAAGTGTATAATCGTAATTATTGGCGTGTTTGATTCTGAATCCGTTAAAGGATATGTTCATTTTACCTGTGGGAGCATCAGAGGCAGAATCAAAGGTTCCGGTAAGAATGAGCGTGCCGTCGAGATATGTCTCAGGGTATGAAGTGTAGTCATCAAAAACAATGGAAAGCTTGAAAGAAGTACCCTGTTTGGAAAGAGAATATGTAGCTGAACCTCCATATAATCCTTGTTTTGTCCCATATAGATCATCGAGCTGGGTTCTTGAGCGTCCATCAGGATATGCTTCTTCATTATCAGACATAAGAGCGCCTGATTCATTCAGAAAATCGAGGATATAAAAGCCAAAACCCGCAATAATGTTTCTGCCGACAAGCTCGTTTTTTTCTTCTCCTGATCTGCCGATCTCTTCAGATACTGCCCCGCTTCCAGTAATCATGGCGTTTGTGGTCTGGAAAGCACTTTGAGTAACATCGCTGACATTATTCACTGTAAGCTTAACCTTGCTGGAGCCACCTGAAGATCCGCCCGAATCACTGCCAGAACAGGAAGCAAAAAAAAGAAAACCTGCCAGAGCAAACGTCAATAATACACTTTTACGCATGTATCCCCCATCTGATTTTTTAATTGTGATTTCATACTGTTAGATTCAAGGACAATAGCAGACAGAAATCATAAAAACAACTCTCAGTTAAAGAGAGGACATTTATCGCTAATACATTCCTGATTATCGCCGCATTGTTTACAGCTAATCACGTGATCAGCCAAAAGCGTTACATTCAGAAATTTTTGGGATATTTCCGCAGATTTTTTAAGGGCAATCCATCCGTCCCTCTGGCAGCACCGAGCAGCCTCAAAAGAAGCGATTTCCCCAAGAATTTCATGAACAATGCTTTGTACGGCCTTTCTTCCCGAAGGATTTACAGGAGAGCTTCCAAGAATAATGGCAAATCCGGTTCCAGCACCAGATGCTGCGCCGCATACCCCGGAATACCCGCAGCTTCCGCCCGCAATTTTTGAAGCCCGTTCCACAGCCTCAAGGATCATTGATTCATCTTTTCTGGCAACTGTATTCAGATATGCCGCGACAATGATTCCTGCCACGAGCGCATGATGTTCTGGCCCGTGCATGGGAATGCTTTTATGACTTTTAATTGTATCAAACATCAAGACCAAGTCTTTTTCATCTGTGGAAGTCAGATAGCGCCTGATAAAATCAAGGCCGTCAGCGGCATGGCATGAGTCACAAACAAAATGCCCGTTTCTACATGTCACGCTTGAATGCTCTTTCTTCCCGCAATAGCTACATGCCGATTCCTTCATAAATCCCACAGAATAATACAACACCTCTCCGCAGACCATGCATCCGGCCATATGCCTTGGCTGTTCAGCATCACAGCATGAAATTGAAGAAACTGAACCTGAGCAGCATGAAACCTCGCTTTCGGAAGAAGTCGAACAGCAGCAGGATGATTCCCCCCAAAAAAAATTGCTGACAGATCCATGATCATCAAGCACAAAAACATCTTCTCCGAGACCTTTTGCTTCTGTTGAATCCATAAAAGTTTTTATGCCAGCATGAAGAACCGTACCCGCAGAAGTAATAACCGAGACAAAAGGCCCCCGGTAAATAACAGCCACGCCTGATTCTTTTGGTCCTTTTGACGGTTTTATTGCAGAAAAAGTAAGGGAAAAAAAATCATGACCAGACACATTTCTGTATGGAAACCTCCTGATAAGCCTGACAGACTCAAATCCTGATTCATGCAAAATGCCCACAAGATCCTTCTGGGTCATGGCTCCTGCTATGCATTCCCCGCGCAGCTTTTCATCATTTCTTACTGATGGATCAGGTTCTTCATCACAGACGACATCAGACACGACAAGCCTGCCGCCTGATTTTAAAATCCGGAAAATCTCTGAAAAAGTTCTGCGTTTGTCAGGGGAGAGATTCAGCACGCAGTTTGATATAACAACATCAGTGCTTTTTTCTGGGACAGGCAGGCTTTCAAGAAATCCTTTTCTGAAATCAAGGTTGTCAAATCCAAGTTTCCCGACTACTTCAACTGCTCCCTGTCTTGCAATTTCAAGCATGGGATCAAGCATGTCTATTCCGGTTACCCTGCCATTTTCACCTGAAAGCTTTGCGGCAATAAAGCACTCGATACCCCGTCCTGAACCAAGATCGACGACATTTTCACCTTCTTTAATATCAGCGTCAGTAACCGGGCTTCCGCAGCCGTAGCCCCTGAATCTGTATTTTTTTGGGATATGTTCAATATATTCATCTGAATAGCATACAGGATTCAGAATATCCTCGGAATCGGCTGAGGCGGCTTTTGCATAAAAAGATGCAACAGACGACCTTACATCAGTAGAAGCGACATCCAGAAGGCAGTTTGAATGACAAAGAGTTACGCTTCCATGTTCTCCGCAGGTTTCGAGAATATCTCCCATTTTAAGGGCAAGACCAGGAATGTTCATATTTGAGTATTTTTCAGCTGTTCTTGCAATCAGCCAGACAGCAAGCATCATGTGCATCTGATAGTATGGATCTGCGCCTGTATACCTGCCCGATGAAGTATAGCTGTGATCAAAATCCCCTCCTCCAAGAATGAATCTGAAAGGATCATCAAGGGAAGCCATAGTCGCAACCCTGATCTCTTTCATGATTGGAGCATTTTTCCATGCAGACTCAAGGCCGTGTTCCATGCTTACGCCAAGCTCCTTATTCCCTATGGAAGCCGCAGACGGATAAAGCATGAGATCAGGGCCGATGGCAAGAGTGTTCCAAGCTGCCCCGCTTCCATCGTGTATTGTTCCTTGTGGAGAGAAAATACGGTTTTTTAATTCAGAAATATTATCTATATTTACGGACAACTCCCCTGCTTTTTCAGCTGATTCCTGGAGTAAAGGATAAATTTCAGAAGGATCTGCAAATCCGAAATTATCTCCCCTGCCCTTCACAAAATACCACATGAAATGAAGATTTTCGGCTCCGCAGTCTGAAGCCAGCTGAACCATTACGGGCATTTCCTTATAATTTGATTCAGTCACACACATCGAAAGGGTATATGCGAAACCTTCTTTTCTAAGCTCTCCAATGGTTGACATGGTTCTGTCAAAGGAGCCATCGCCCCTTATATTATCATGGGAATCCTTCAGTCCATCCAGACTGATCTGGAAATGAACCCTTTCAGGAGAAATCTTCTTTGCCAGCAGCATTTTTTCTTTAAGAATGCCATTGGTCAAAACCGCCACATGGCAATCCTGAAGATCTGTCACAAATCTTATTATATTCAGAATATCAGGATGAACAAAAGGCTCTCCTCCCGTAAGTACAAACATTCTGCATCCAAGCGAAAAGGCTTCATTAATAAAATCTTTTATTGCAGAAAATGAAATGGATGCCCTTGATTCAGGAGAAGAAGAAAAAAGGCAGTGGCTGCATTCAAGGTTGCAGTTGTCCGTAATATGAAGCCACAATTCTCTGATTTCATCGGTTTTCAGATAATGTTCCCTGCCTTCATATTTTTCGTAAGAACTGTCAGGAAGTCTTTTAATAAGCCGACATTCTTCGGCGCAAAGCCCGTCTTTTTTTTCAGAAGAGAATCTTTCAATAACAAAACTTCCGGAATTATTGGGAACAAACCAGGAAGCCCTATGCCTGTGCAGATAAATACTAAACCCTGAATTTTCAAATTTTGCCCAGTTTTCGGGGATGAATGACATATGACCTCCATATTTATGGCGGAAGAAGCTATATAGCCTTGATAAAAAAATTCCAACAAAATGAATTCAGTAGCAAACTTTCTTCAATTGGACAACAAAACTGCCAATAAAGCGCTATTCTTGACTCCCAGCGGTTCATACCAGACATTTCACCTTGAAAATGCATTGAACTGATGGTATTTTAAATAAAACTGGTAAACATTTTATGCGATGCTTTAATTTTGACAAGGCCGCAAAAAGTCCTATTACCGTCATTCCGGCGCAGGCCGGAATCCAGAAGTAACTGAAATTACTGGATGCCGGATCAAGTCCTGCATGACGTCAATGTCCTTTTTTGACTTTTTGCGAGTCCATCAATTTTCTTAATCTGCACAAGCTTTTTGCCATTTTTTCTAATCCGACACAAAATCCTTTTTTGATTAATTTTGTCCTCTTTTTTATGGAAAATCCAACTATAGCATCAAAAATTCTGGTTGTGGACGATGAGGAAGCCCTGCGAATTGGGATAACATCCTTTCTTGAAGACAGAGGCTATTCAGTCTGCGAGGCTGACAACGGAAGAACAGGCATAGATGTATTTAATCAGGAAAATCCTTCCGTAATTCTTGTGGATCTAAGGATGCCTGAAAAAAGTGGCCTCGAAATGCTTAAGGTGATTACTGATAATTCACCGGACACACCAATAATAGTCATATCTGGAGCAGGACTTGTATCGGACGCAATAGAGGCCCTTCATCTTGGAGCATGGGACTATCTCATGAAACCGATCCCGGACATGATGGTTCTGGATCACGCCATAAAAAACGCCATAGACAGGGCCAACCTCATCAAGGAAAACAGAAAATACAGGGAACATCTTGAAGAAGAAGTCAAAAAAAGGACTGAAGAGTTAGAGAAGGTAAATATAAACCTCAGAAATGAAATAGAAATAAGAAAAAAAACCCAGAGCAAGCTCAAGGAATCAGAGCAGATGCTTGATTCGATTCTGGATACTGTTCCTGATATTATATACAGGCTCGATCCTGAAGGAAGAATTACATTTATAAGCAGCGCAGTAAAAAAATACGGATATAATCCTGATGCACTTCTGGGCCAATATCTCATTGATATTATTCACAGTGACGACATGCTGAAAGGGAATGTCAGAATCGATGAAAGAAGAACCGGTGACAGGCGCACCCATAACATGGAAGCCAGAATAATCCCGTTCGGCCATGATTTTCTTGTAAATTCATCAAAATCTGACCTGCCTGTATTCCTCATCGAGGCAGAAGGTCTTTACAGATTTGAGAACAACCAAAGCAGATTCATTGGCACTCAGGGAATTGCAAGGGATATTACCCAGGAAAAGCTATCAAGCGCGGCCCTTAAAGAGAGCGAGGAACGTTTCAGAAGACTTGCCACCCATGCCCAGGATATTATTTTCAGAATATCCCTTCCGTCCGGCAAATGTGAATTCATAAGCCCGGCCATAACAGAAGTAACCGGCTATACAGCCAGGGAAATCAACGAAGATTTTTTCAGACTTCTTGAAAAATGCATAAAAAAATCCTGGCTGAAGAATTTTTATATAGAATGGCAGAATGTTCTTTCAGGTAATCCGTCTCCTGTCCTTGAATACCCGATAATAAACAAATCAGGGCATGAAAAATGGCTTTACCATCGAAATTTCATTATTTACAACGATGATAACGAGCCAGTTGCGCTCGAAGGCATAATTACAGATCTCACAGAAAGAAAGAATCTTGAGCATCAGCTCAGAAAAGCCCAGAAAATGGAAGCCATCGGAACCCTTGCAGGGGGTATAGCCCATGACTTCAACAACATACTAAGTGCCATAATCGGAAATACAGAACTGCTGAGGATGCTTATCCCGGAAGAAGACCCGCTTCAGGCCAAGACAATAAATATTCTGAAGGCAAGCCAGAGAGCCAGGGATCTGATAATGCAGATACTTGCCTTTAGCAGGCAAAGCGAACAGGAGCTTGGGCCTCTAAGAATCACCAATATTATCAAAGAAACCATAAAACTTCTTGAAGCATCACTGCCAAAAACCATTGAAATCAAACAGGAGCTTTCAAACAAAAATCTGACAGTGATGGCTGATCCGACCCATATTCACCAGATAGTAATGAATCTCTGCACAAATGCCCACCATGCCATGATGGAGACAGGCGGGATTCTTAAAATATCTGTACAGGAACAAATTCTTGTATCATGCCCATATGACATCAAAAGACCCAAAAACAACAAATGGATAAGAATAGAAATTTCTGACTCAGGCTATGGAATAAATAATGATATCATAGATAAAATTTTCGATCCTTATTTCACAACCAAGGAGAAAAGCCAGGGAACAGGACTCGGGCTGTCTGTTGTTCATGGTATTGTTACGAGTCTCGACGGTTTTATTCAGGTTGAAAGCAACTTTGGAAAGGGAACATCTTTTTTGGTATTCCTTCCTCTTATTCAAAATGAAGCTACAGAAATCAAAAAGGATCATAAAGACATTGTGCCTGAAACAGGAAAGGAAAGAATCCTTCTTGTAGATGACGAACCCATGATTCTACAGGCCAATGATGAAATATTGAAAAAGCTCGGCTATGATGTCGTAAGCACCGAGTTTCCTGAAGAGGCTTTAAGAATATTCGAACAGGAACCATATGAATTTGACCTTGTGCTTACAGACATGACTATGCCCAAACTTACAGGGGAAAACCTATCAAAAAAAATCTTGACCATCAGAGAAGACATACCTATCATACTCACAACCGGGTTCAGCGAACTGATATCTCCTGAAAAAGCCAGAATCATTGGCATTAAAGACTTCCTCATGAAACCGCTGACCATAGACATCCTGTCATCAAGCATTAGAAGAATTCTCAAGGCAAAGGATGAAGGCAGAACTAAACCATAAAGCCAATATATTCTGCCTCAAAAGCGACCCTGATGATCTGCCGTCTGAAACAGTTTCATCCTTTGATGAGGCATATGCAAAGCATGAAGACGAAAATTTCATACTTTGCAGAAATTGCGGATCTCCATTAACCTCGATAAATTTTAAAATATCTGTAAACGGAAATCATACCCATGCTTTTGTAAATCCATACGGCATGGTTTTCGAAATTGCCTGTTTCAGCAAGGCACCCGGATGCAGTGCGGCAAGCAGGCCTTCGGACGAATTTTCATGGTTTAAGGGACATACATGGATGGTATCGGTTTGCAAACTGTGTCTTAACCATAATGGATGGCTTTTCGAGTCCAAAGACCACTTTTTTTTCGGGCTGATTTTAGATCAGATTATTTGCCCGTGATCCAAAATCCATAATTCCGAAAACACCTATCAACAAACAACCACAGCTCACACTCCTTAATGTTTTTTAATAAAAAACAATGATTACAGCCAGATATTTCATTACGAATCACAGCAAAACATGTTTGACAAATCCGGATTCATAATATAGTGTGCTGATTTTCTCATGGGGAAAAGGAGGCGGTCTTTATTAACTACTTGAAAATAAAGACTTTTATACCGGAGTGGCTACAGCATTAAAAAACCGTAAGGCTTACGGAAATGCGAGGACACGAGATGGTATTAACTTCAACCAGGAGTTCGTTTTGACATTTTTTAAGCCTAGATCGACAAAAGCCGTCGAAGCCGTAAAAATTGCCGTGCTGTGTACGGTACTTTATGCTTCTGCGGCCAGGACTCAGGAATTCAGACCTGAACACCGGGATTTAGACGAAATTAAGCAGTCGGGTGAGATAGTAATGGGTCTGCCCGATAATGCCCCGGCCCTCTTCATGTATGAGGGAAAACCAATGGGATACGAATATGAACTTTCAAAGTCATTTGCGGATTCCCTTGGTGTAAAACTGAAAATTGTGACCTATGCTCAATGGTCCAGCATGGAGAATGCCCTGAAAAAAGGGGAGGTCGACATTGCTGCCCCATCAGCGCCTGTTTTCCAGGAAAGATATGATGCCTTGAGCTATTCAAGGCCATATATGAACACGCGTCCGACTGTAGTAACTCACCGTGATAACGGACAGGGTTCAACCATGCCAGATGTCGCTGTCCGGACTCTATACCCAGGAGACGATTCTGACTGGCATTCCAACGGCCTGCACTTTTATGCTGAAAAATCCTTCGGAGATACTTCAAGACAGATCCGTCAGGTAGCAAGCAAACAGATTATCCAGACTGTGACCAACGAGCACATTGCCAAAAATGTTCAGAGAAATTTTCCTGAAACAGTCGTTGGAGACAGTACCGGCCCGGCTCTGGGTATTTCATGGGCAGTTAATCCCAAATCAAGAAGACTACTCCACAGCGTCAACTCTTTTTTAACCGAATGTGAAAAGAACGGGGATTTCGAGGAACTTAACGAAAAATATCTGTCTGAGATTGCCGGTCTTGACGCAATAGACAGCATAGCCTTCCTTGATAAGACAAAAGCCTTTCTTCCGGCCTATAAAAGCATAATCAAGAGCGAAGCAAAGGATAAGGGTTTTGACTGGAGGCTGATAGCAGCCCTGATTTACCAGGAGTCGTCGTTTAACCACAGGGCTGAGGGTGGTGCAGGAGCAGCCGGCCTGATGCAGCTATTACCGTCAACAGCGGCTGATCTCGGAGCGACAAATCTAATGAATCCGTCATCAAACATCAAGGCCGGGGTTGGCTATCTCAAAGACCTGTTTGACATTCTGCCGGGCGAAACTGAAAATGACAGGCTAAGTTTTGCCCTGGCCGCTTACAACATCGGGCCAAATCATATCATAGCCGCAAAGAGCGCAGCTTCGTCCAAGGGGCTGAACAACCTTAAATGGAAAGATGTGGCAGAGGTTATGAAAACATGCAAAAAAGGAAGGGCTGCCAGAAAAAATTCGGGGTTCAATTTAAGAGGAAATAGGGCCGTGGAATATGTAAACAAAATCATGGCATATTTTGAAATACTTAAATACAGGGAAATAAAACCTCCTCCTGTGTGTTTTTACGGGCCATCACCTGCTGAAAAGGTTTAGACCCTAACCTGCTTGAGGTGGTTTAATTATGATGGTCTGGCAAAAAGTCAGAAAAAGACATCGGCGTAATGCCGGACTTGATCCGGCATCTTTGTATTTTCAGATATGTCCGGATTCCGGCTTCTGGTTTTAACCGGGACAGGCCCCGCCGGAATGACTGGAATCTGACTTTTTGTATCTTGTCAATTATGACGCAGAATACGTCATTTGCTATCTATCCCGGTTATGTTTCTGATCATTAATTAACGGGGGCTTACGGCCCCCGTTATACCAATTCCAAATCAAAGAGCTATCTCATTGCATGAACCGGGTTGGCATCGTCTTCAGCCTAAGAGCATACAAACAACGTACGTTTGCGTCGATTTCTCCTTGCCGCCTTGATTTCATCTTTGATTTGAAAATGGTATTAATCATTATTAATGCCCGCACCATTTGATCCCCAAAAAACCATTTACCCAGGTTTCGGGATAGCAACGATCACCTCTGTGCCTTTTCCGGGGTTGCTGTTTATATAAATATTTCCCTTGTAAAGCTCGACGACTTTTTTTGCTATGGTAAGGCCAAGACCAAGACCATCCTGGACTCTGGTAATGTAATTCTCTGCCTGATAAAACGAATCAAAAACATGCTCGAGATCTTTTTCCTCGATTCCTTCTCCTTGGTCTCTGCAGATGAACTGAACCTCACCTGGAGAATTCTTCAAAACAATTTCCACAGTGCCGTGCTCCTTGCTGAACTTCAGCGCATTGTCTACGATCTGAAAGAGTATTTCAACGAAATGATCGCTTTTGCCGTAAACCACAGACGGAGGGTCTTCTACGGAAAATAAAATACTGATATGTTTCCTGTCTTTTTTTTCTGAAAACGACTTGATAACGTTTTCAGCAAGTAAATCAAGTCGGACATTGTTATCTTCAGGAGAGCTCATATCACTGTAAAATTCAACGAAACGCAGTAGCTCCTTCACTATTTTTTCCAGTTTGTTTCCACATATATTGATCATGCCAATATATCTTCTGGAATCTTCAGAAAGTGCCGCAGAATCCATGAGCATTAAATCGGAAAGGCCCTTGATGCCGTTAAGAGGGGTTATAAGCTCATGCGACAGAATACAGAGAAATCTGGCCCGTTTTTCATCAGCCTGCTTCTTTTCTGTTATGTCCCTCATCATTATAAGATGGCCCTGGTCTTCCATGGGGGTTGTCAGCACGGAAAAAGTTTTCCGCCCCCACTGAGGGAATTCAATGTCAAGCTCGGCAGAGGTGCCAGCATGTTCAAAAAGGGATGCAAATCCGTCAGTCTGGATGTCACCAACAAGAAGATCTTTTAACGGGAGGCCTTGCAAAGCGCCCTTGCTTTTGCCGATGATTCTGAGAAAAGCCTGATTCATCTCAGTAATTTTCAAATCGCGGTCCACTGTGACCATACAATCGTTCATTCCGTCCAGGACAGCCTGGAGTTTCTGCAGAGTCCTGTTCAGCGCAAAAGTTTTCTGTTCAACGAGATGCTCAAGTTCTTTCTGATATTCCCTGACCCTGTCCTGGGCCTCTTTCATCCTGAGCATTGAATCCATACGGACCTTTAGCTCAATTCTGTCCACAGGCTTGCTGATAAAATCGTTGATGCCCACTTCAACGGCTTTGATCCTGTCCTTTTTTCCGGATAAAGATGTGACCATGATTACGGGTATATGGGAAAGCTGCTGATTTGCCCGCACTGATCGGACAAACTCGAACCCGTCCATGTCAGGCATGACCGCATCGACTATTATGAGATCAATACTGCCATCCGCAACCTCCAGAGCTGAAAGCCCCGATTCCGCCAGGATGACTTCATGGTCAAACCCTATAACCAGTTTGCCCACGTAATGCAGGTCAGTTCTGATGTCATCGACAACCAGCACGCGCTTTTTTTTCTCTGTGGCGTAGTCTGTTTGAATATTGGTGGGTTGCATCATGGCGTCATTCCTTCTCAATAAATACCACATCGACAGTTTCAAGGTATTTTCTGGCCCTTTTAATATGATGAAGGGCATTTTCCGAGTTTCGTTCAGCCGCTGCCTTCTCTATCTCCAAAAAGACATTTCCGAGATCAAAAAACTCGTAATTTCTGGCAGAACCTTTCAAACCATGCCCGAGTCGATACATGGTGTCAAAATCTTTTTCAGCTACAGCTGTCTCCATTGAGGCAAGTGACTCTATGAAATATTCAAAGAAATCTTTGATGAGATCTTCAAACATCACATCTATATACACTTTTCCCATCAAAATTTCCCTGCCCTTTAATTCGTCCTGAACATACTTCATAGAGTCATCAGGCAGCAGACCTGTCTCTTCTGGCTGAGACAGTGTTCCCTTTTGAGTAACCTGGAATATAGCCTGGATCAGGTCATTTTTACGAACAGGCTTGATCAGCAGCCTGTCACACCCTGCCTCGTAACACTGATTTCTCTGCTCTCCGAAGGCATGGGCTGAAATGATGATGAGCGGGCAGGGAGAAAGGTTGTTAGTCCGTTCCCATTCCCTTATCCGGCGAGTGGATTCAAGACCGTTCATAACAGGCATTTCAACATCCATAAGTACAAGATCAAAACTGCCTTTCTTGTAAGCTTCAAGGGCTTCAAGACCATTTCCGACAGCCACTATGGTGATCGGTGATTTCTGAAGATATTTGTGTACAACTTTTCTATTAGGCACAATATCGTCTGCCAGAAGTACGGTCATTGGAGGCAGACTTTCAATAGTCGCATTGGGAATCGCCTTTTCAATAATCGATCCATCATCCACTTTTTTAAGACTGAGGCTGAATAAAAAGGTCGAACCTTCGCCTTCAACACTGCTGACCGACAGAGTTCCGTCCATGAGTTCCACAAGCCTTTTGCAGATGGCAAGGCCAAGGCCTGTTCCTCCGTACTGCCTCTTGATAAAGTTGTCGGCCTGGGAAAAACTGTCGAAAATAATGCCCTGCTTGGATTCAGGAATTCCAATGCCTGTATCCCTGACCCTGAACACAATGCTTTCATAGGTTTCGGGATTGACTGGATCAGGGCTTTTGGCCACCTCTATGGTCACTCTGCCCTCATTGGTGAATTTGACCGCATTCCCTCCGAGGTTGATGAGGATCTGCTTCAAACGGACAGGATCTCCTGCAAGAAAACGGTGAATACCAGGATCTATGGAATAAGTCACAGGCAGATTTTTTTCCATGGCCCTGACTTTGATAAGGCCGGCAACTTCTTCAATCAACTGTTGAAGATCAAAAGGAGAGTCGTCAAGAATAAGCTGTTGGGCCTCAATTTTTGAAAAATCAAGGATATCGTTTATAATGGATTCCAGAAAAACTCCGGAGCTCTGTAGAAGCTTTATGTATTCCAGCTGGTCTTCGGTGGGGTTGGTTTCAGATAACATTTCCGTCATGCCAAGGACTGAGTTCAGAGGTGTTCTGAGTTCATGGCTCATTCTGGCTATGAAAAGGGTTTTAGCCTGGTTTGCCGCATCCGCAGCTTTCTGCTTTCTTTCAGCTTCTTCCCTCTCCATTCGGTCAGAAATATCAAAAATGGACCCCTCGTAATAAAGAACCCTGCCATCACTATCCCTCACCGCTCGGGCGCTTAAAGAAAACCAGAGAATCTCACCATTTGTTTTCAGTCCCTGTACGTCATATCTGGAAATAACACCTGACTCATTGAGTATATTGTCTATCTTCTTAAATTCGTCCGGCGAGACAAAATGCCGCTCAATCTTTGAATCACTTTGGAGCAGGCCCTCCGGCGATTCATACCCCAGGGTTCTGGCCATGGATGGATTGACGCTCAGAAAACGGCCTTCAGGAGATATCTGAAAAATTCCTTCTACAGCGTTTTCAAAAATGCTCCTGTATTTCTGTTCAGCCTCACGCAACTCGCCTATCTGAAGAAGAATCTTGCTCCCCATGACTCTTAACACGTCCACCACTGGCTGAAATTCGATATAGGGGAGATGCTCGTCTCTGCTTTCATATTTGCCGGAAGCATAGGAGCCAACGATGTTGCTCAGGATATCAAGGGGATTCTTCAGGAACATTCTAAGCAGAAACCCGGTGATGGCTATAAGAACGGACAGGTTAATCACCATGGTAATTATTCCTGACCAGAGAAGCTGGCGTATGGCCTCTTTGTATTTGTTGGATGAAAGCCCCATTTTTACAGTTCCGGCAACCTGGCTTCCGAACATGATGTAACGGCTATCCAAAACGGAGATGTCCCTTTTCTTTTCCATCTGAAACATTTCCTGTCCCAGAGAATCAGTGATGGTCAGGAAGACGACATCTTCGCTTGCAGCGTAAAGATTACCTGTATTTTCAATAGTTTCCTGATCATAACTCCATAAAGGCACCTGCAGTATCTCAGAAATGGACGAGATGTTTCTTTCAAGGTTTCTCTCCAGATCAGCCTTGGCCTTTCTAGAAGCCTCGATGTATCCGATTGATATAGAAATAACCGAAACGAATGCCACCGTAAAAATAATGCTTGTGGTAAGAAGCAGGGATATGGAACGCCCTTTCCTTTTAAACATCATTTTACCGGTCGTTTCCTTTTTTTGTTCATAGAGCATATGGAAAAAGTCCCTGTATGAGGGTATCTAACCCATAAATGGTTTTAAGCTTCCAGACGCCACTGGGAATCACCCCGTCCCGGGGCTTTCTCAATCTACTCGCTCTGCATAAATCTAAAAAGCCTTGTATCTATTAACCCAAAGACCTTTTAAAGTACTCTTTTTTGAAAAAAAGCTTGGCAAAAAACTTCCGGATTTGATGGATGATCCTTTTTGTACTCAAATAACGCCTGAGGTCGCGGGAGATTACTACAATGTACATTGTTTGACAACGTCGCAAAAGTACGTTTACCTTCATTCCGGCGGGGCCCGTCCCGGTGAAAACCGGGAGCCGGAATCCAGAAGTGACTGAAAATACAAAAATGCCGGATCAAGTCAGGCATAACGCCGATGCCATTTTTGGACTTTTTGCGAGTCCGTCTTTTTTAAAAAAACTGAAATTTTTTTGGGCAAATGTCTGGAAAACAGTTTTTACAAAAAAGGTTTTCCAGGAATAAACATGCATGCTGAAAATTGCCCTATTATTTATCTGAGTATCACTATCAAGGTACAGCCCCACTTTTCTTGAGCTTTTCGTAGGTCTTATCTAATCTGTCGATGATCTTCTGCCCATCCTTAAGCTTTTTTGAAACCACAAAGTAGCAAGGAAAGCTCGAGATAAGATTAGATGAAAGATCAGGAACTTTGACTGTCTCCAGAGCTTTTTCGGACGGATCCTTATAGTCGAGGAGATAGTCAGCCCTTCCTGCAAGAAGCATCTTGAAGGCAGCGTCGTGCTTATTGGCATTGATATAATTCACTTTGTTTGCCGGATCCTCAATGAAACTGATCCAGCCGCCATAGCTGTATCCCCTCATGATGATGACTGATTTGCCGGGGAGATCTTCTTTTTTAAGGATAGGCGGTTTGGAACCACGGGTATAGGACAAAAGTACAAGTTCTGTTATTACAGCTTTTCCTGTATAGGTTTTTCCTTCGAATTCTGGCAGGGTTTTAAGACCCATCCAGATATCCAGGTCTCCGGAACCGATGTAGTTGGCAAGGCGTCTTACCGGATATGAAGTAGCTGTGAAATCGAAGCCTGCCTCGGGATAGACTTTTTTTGCAAGGTCGATGAGAATTCCGGCAGGCTCACCGTTTTCTTTGGTATATGTATAAGGAGGAAACTCGATATATCCCAGCTTTAATGTTTCAGCAAAGACGGCGTTCCCGTAACCCGCCACCATCAGCACCAATGAAATGACAATTAAAGCGTTTCTCACCGCCATGTTTCCCCCTCTTTTTTCCCCTAAAGCGATTCTTTATGCTTTTTGTAGAAATCCATACCTGCTTTGTATCCGATATCACGAAGCTTTTTAAAGTTGGATGCGCTCCAGTCCATGACATATGGAGCATGTTCTTCAGGAATGGTAAACCCCAGCTTCAAAAGATTCTTTTCCCCCTTGTGCTTGGCTTCATAAAGCTTTGTATCATCTTCAGCTATGGTAATAAAGGGCAACATTATGGAAAGATTATAAGCATCATAAAGACTCTCGGGAGTTCTTATCAGGGACTTTTTATTCAGGATATTCATGACGACAAGGGTTTCGATATCGTCTTCCTTTCTCGACTCCATGAGGCCCTTGTAATTCAGGCTGTCAAGATACGAACCTTCACCATACCACTTCCCGTCGATGTTCTGCTGTGGACAGATGTAAAACAGTGAGGAACCTGCAATCAGGTGCTGCATGGTAATCTCTGTCTTGTCGAATATCTCTATCCGTTTGTCAGTCACGTTCAGGGCGTTGATATAAACGTCCTTCTCCACATTCTTGATATTGTCGAAGTCTATGAAATTTTCAAGAAAAGGAGCTATCCGGCTGATTGAGGTCTGATAAGGAGCAAGAGAACCGGGCGTCATGGCTGTAAGCATATACAGATACATGTCGCTAAAGAATCTCTGATACTCGTTCCTGGGATTAATCGAAAAAAATGGGTTGAAGGTCGTCATGGCTTCCAGCCAGGCGTTGCTTACCGGGTTCATGAACAGGCCGTTTTTCTGGAAAACCTTATAATTGTATGGACAAATGGAATTGTAGATATAATCCGAAAGCCCTGATGCATTGCACCACATTTCAAGGGCCTCCCTCCCTGTCATCCCTTTAGCTGGACTGGTGTATGTCAGGGCAATGACAGAACCGATACAGGCTCCTGATATGATGTCAAATTCCACGCCCATTTCGTCAAGTGCTATGAGAGCTCCGGCTTCAAGCCCCCCGAGCGGGCCTCCCGCGCCTAACAGTAATGCCTTCTTTTTCATTACGTTCTCCTTATGAATTTCATCTTATAACAACCGCCACTGAAGGTGGTTGGGTCTGAAAAAAGCGATGTAAAACCTTCATAGAGCAATTTCGACTTAATTTACGATATATGGATTGGGCTAACAGAGCAAACTCAGGCCGAAAGGTTACCAGCTGGAGAATTAGTATTTTCGGTATTTTTGTGATGCGGGTAAAACTCGTAATTTAAATTTGATGGTCCCGCAAAAACCAAAAAAGGCATCGGAGTCATGCCGTACTTTATCCGGCATACATTATCTTCAATCAATTCTTGATTCCGGCTCCCTGTTTTCACATACACAGGCCCAGCCGGAATTACGGGAATCTGACTTTTTGAACCTTGTCAAATTTATATTACTGTATCATTTAATCATAAAAAACAGAAACCATTTTTTTGTTGCAACGCCCTCGAAGCCCAAGTAAACTAAACGAATACATCACAAATACAGATCAATAATTCTAATCAGATTATACCCATCACTACTCACCACACGATCCGGCTTAGGAGGCTTAATGAAAACGGCAAACGACATCATCACAAAAAAATCCCATGACATTATTAGCGTCCAGGAAGACACTCCGATTTTTGAAGCCCTGAAAATCATGCTCGAAAAAAAAATAGGTGTCATTCTGGTAAAAAATGGAAATAAAATATCCGGGATCTGGTCTGAAAGGGATTTGATCAGAAATATAGTTAAAGACGAAGCTGATTTGAAAGCCACAAAAATTTCAAAAGCAATGCGACAAAATCTTATGTGGGTCGAACCGGATGCCACTCTTTACGAAATAATGGACAAGATGATAACAAATAAAATCCGTCATCTTCTTGTAAAAAAAGGTGAAGACTATATAGGGCTCATATCTATTGGGGACGTAATAACCCACGAGCTTAAAGACAAAGGCTATAAGCAGCAAGGCATACAGGAAATGCAACCATCGTTTGGCATCAATAATGGGGCTGATTCGTCACTCACACTGGAACAAAGATTCAAATATGAACCAGAAAAAAACCTCTTTTATGTAAATTTCAAGGATTTTACAGTAAACTCAAAAAGCGATGTGGGTAAAATTGAATTTATGGTTGCGTCCGAGCTGTCAGGCGTTGGCAAAAAAGTGCATGCGCTTGTGAACTATGAGAATTTTTATATTAACAGTGAAATTGTGGAAGATTACACGTGCATGGTAAACAGGCTGATGGAACATTTTTATCAGGATGTTACAAGATACACCACAAGCCAGTCAATACACTCCCAACTTGAAAGCGCCCTGAAAAAGGCGAATGTTGTCCCGAACATATTCGACAGCAGCGAAGAAGCTGAAAAGGTTCTCAGAACCTTGCTATAGCTGATCGTCAGAATACTATATCGCTTCCGTTCAATTTTATACTGATCATACCGGCCGGGTTCTTGTAAAGGGAAACCCGGCTGATTGAATCGCCTCCGCCAAGTTCTGTATATTCTGACCTTAATCCGCCGAAGTCTAGGGTTTCAAGGGCTTCCCTAAGCATTTCTATTCTATCTTCCATCTCATCAATCTCAATATTTTCCCTGAAGCATTTCCCTATGGATTTTGAGTAAAGCTTTTTTATCTCTGTATGTATGCAGTGTTTTGAAAGATCTAAGGGGATTTCCATTTTTCCTCTTAAAAAAATATTTGAACCGGTGATTAAAAAAGTTTAATCAAAAATCAAACTGATATTGAAAGCAAAATACACAAAAAGCAATTTTTTTTTAAATTCGGAGATTAAGTTGAAAGATCAAAATAGTACAACACCTGATTTTCTCCCTTTTGGGGGGCATGATTTTCAGTCACCCCCAACTGAAGCGCCAATACATATACTTCCTGTATGCTATGAACATAAGGTCTCTTATGGAACAGGGACTAAAATAGCGCCTCTTTATCTTCTTGAGGCTTCAGAACAGCTCGAGCAGATGGATGATGAAACAATGACAAACTGGGGAGAACTTAAATTTCATACACGCCAGCCCTTTTTCCCTTCAAATGATCCTAACAAATCAGTAGATGAAATTAAAGCCGCAGCTTTTGAATCCATAGAAGCCGGAAAATTTCTTCTTTCATTTGGTGGAGATCACTCCGTATCAATTGGCCTGATCAAAGCAGCTGCTGAAAAATACCCTGATATCGGGGTAATCCAGATTGATGCCCACTCAGACTTGAGGGACAGCTGGAACGGAAGCAAAAATAATCACGCATGTATAATGAGAAGGGTTGTTTCTGACATGAAACTCAAAACCGTGCAGGTGGGAATACGATCATTTTCCCCTGAAGAAGTTGTTTTCATGAAGGAGCAAGGCCTTAAGCCTTTTTTTGCATATGAAATTGACGGAAGACTCGACTGGATTGAAGAGGCAATAGAAGAGCTTCCCGAATTTGTCTATCTTACAATCGATGTTGACGGACTTGATCCGTCCATAATGCCAGGGACAGGTACTCCCGAACCAGGAGGACTCACATACAGACAGCTGACAAAACTGATATCAGAGCTCGGCAAAAAAAGAAAAGTGATAGCAGCCGACATAACAGAACTGTCCAAAATATCAGGATCCCAGGTTTCTGAATTTACTGCCGCCAAAATAGCCACAAAAATCATGATCCATTGCCCATAAGCCACACAAAAGGTTTTTTTGTGACCATTAAACCAAATACATATCTTTTGATTTTATGCCATAGAACAGGCATATAAACAGGAGCATATGCGTTAATACAATAAAAGCTTCAAGTTTTTGAGTGATTTGGGGAACTTTCTTACAAAAAGCTCCCCAAATCATGGTCAATTAATTGAATTGGATTCTTCTGCAAATTAAATTATGCCTTGAACTAAGGAATAATTGAAACTCACCAGCATTCCCTACCACATTGATTTTCTGCCTTCGCCCACAAACGGGTTATGGATTTTTTCGTCACCAACTCTTGTATCCGGGCCGTGACCAGGATGAACAACAACCTTTTCATCAAGGCTAAATATTTTTTTTCTGATCGTTGAGATCAGGGTTTCGTAATCTCCTCCAGGCAGGTCGGTTCGGCCTATTGATCCGGCAAAGAGTGTATCGCCGGAAAACAGATGACTTCCTGTGAGAATGGAAATACCTCCGGGTGTATGGCCTGGAGTATGAATAACCTTTAAGGTAACTTTTCCAAAGGAAATCACATCGCCGTCATTGAGTTCCCTGTCCGGCGGAGGTGAGTTTTCTGCCCTTAAGCCAAAAGCTGCGGCGGTTATGGATAGTTTTGAAAGCATGGCAGCATCTTTTGAGTGAATAAGAATCTCAGCTCCTGTCACCTCTTTCAGCTTTTTGTTTGCTCCGACATGATCGAAATGACCATGCGTATTAATTATATACTGAAGAGAAAGCTTGTCATCTGCAAGCGCCTTAAGTATCACGGAAGCCTCATCACCAGGATCAATTACTGCTGCGAGTTTAGTTTCCTCGCATCCTATAATAAAACAATTGGCCATAATAGGCCCCACAGGCATACCCTTTATAATCACATCACCCTCCTTGTTGTTTATCCTGGTTACTTCCTTGAATTTCTTGTCTTTTATGTCCTGACACTCTCCCCTGCCCGCAATAAAGAGCATGAGACAGAATGTGACTATTGCCATTTTTATATTCATTTAGCTCGCTCCGGAAAAATTCTTCAAAGAATAAACCCTGGGTGCGACAGCATTTGATCCATCAAAATAAGGCCAGGCAGACTATTTTCATGATTCAGCTTCATCAATTTTTTGATTGGAATACATCCATAGAATATTTTTAAGCTCACTGCAAAAATAAAAAAGGCGACCTTTTTAAAGGCGCCTTTTTTTATTCAATAATGATTAAAAAACACTTTATCCAAAACTTTTAATTATTCCTGGCTTTGGATACTTTTCAAATACTGACTCTGACTTTCTGCGGTCCTCTTCGGAAAGTTCAAAATTATCCACAAGGCCAGCAAAATACTTGTCATAAGCAGCAAGATCAAGAAGTCCGTGTCCGCTCCAGCAGAAGAGGATGGTCTTTTCCTTTCCTTCTTCTTTTGCTTTATTTGCTTCTTCAATGACGGCTGCAATGGCATGGGTGGTTTCAGGGGCAGGGATTATGCCTTCTGTTCTGGCAAGAAGAACGCCAGCATCATAACAGTCCACCTGAAGAACTGATTTTGGAGTTATAAGCCCGTCAATGATAAGCTGACTTACAGTTGGCGCCATGCCATGATATCTCAGACCACCAGCATGAAGCGGCGGAGGCATGAAATCATGGCCGAGGCTGTGCATTGGCAGTAGAGGAGTAAAACCTGCCGAATCACCAAAGTCATAGACAAAAGGAGCCTTGGTCATTGTAGGACAAGCAGCAGGCTCTACAGGATAAATTTCGACATTCTTGCCGTTGATCTTATCCTGTACAAAAGGGAAAGCTATGCCGGCAAAATTCGATCCGCCGCCAGCGCAACCTATTACAATGTCAGGATAGTCGTTAACAAGTTCCAGCTGTTTCTTGGCTTCAAGACCAATTATTGTCTGATGAAGACAAACATGATTAAGAACGCTGCCAAGGGAGTATCTGGTTTTGCCTGTCTCATCACTGAGCGCTGCTTCTATGGCTTCGCTGATGGCTATTCCAAGGCTTCCTGGTATATCAGGATATTTTTCAAGAATTTCACGGCCAACCTTTGTGGTGTTGCTTGGGCTTGAAATGCATCTTCCGCCCCAAGTCTGCATCATGGATTTTCTGTATGGTTTCTGCTCAAAGCTGACCTTTACCATATAAACAAGGCATTCAAGACCGAACTGGGAACAGGCAAAGGAAAGTGCGCTTCCCCACTGACCTGCGCCGGTCTCGGTGGTAATCTTCTTTATACCGAATTCTTTATTATAGTAAGCCTGGGGAACAGAAGAGTTTGGCTTGTGGCTTCCAGCCGGGCTGACACTTTCATTCTTGAAATAAATTTTTGCAGGAGTGCCGAGAGCTTTTTCAAGATTTGTGGCTCTAACAAGCGGGCTTGGTCTCCAGATTTTATATACGCCAAGAACCTCGTCAGGAATTTTGATCCATCTTTCAGAACTCATTTCCTGTTCGATAATATTCATCGGAAAAACCTTGGCAAGGGCGTCCGGGCTGACAGGATTGCCGTCCGGGCCAAGCGGAGGGTTCATTTTTATGTCGGCAAGGATATTATACCACTGTGTCGGCATGTCTGCTTCTGAGAGAAGAATTTTCTTTAAATCCATTTACTGCTCCTTGGAACCGGGATCATATCAGACCCCTTTTTTTGATGACCCCTTTTTCTCAAGATGGTCCCTTATTGTATCAAGAATACCGTTTATGAACCCGCCAGAATCTCTGGCTCCGTATTTTTTACCTATGTCGATCGCCTCATTTATTGAAACCTTGATAGGGATATCATTGCAGAAGAGCATCTCGTAAATGGCAATGCGCATCGCGTTTCTGTCCACCCCTGACATCCGGCTCAATTTCCAGTTACTCGAAAATTCGACCAAAAGAGTGTCAATTTCTTCCCTTTTTTCGATAACACCGGATACAAGACGCTCTGAAAATGGAGCTACGCTATCCTGGTCAGCATCCTGCGATTCGACAAAGCTTTCCATGAATTTTTCAAACATTTCAAGGGAATAGCTTTTTTCCATATCCATATAAAAAAGAGCCTGCATTGCAAGCTCCCTAGATTTTCGACGAAAACTCATGTCTGAAAATTTACCTTATTTCAACCATGAGGTTGGCCATTTCAATGGCAGTCATAGCTGCATCCCAGCCTTTGTTTCCGGCTTTTGTGCCAGCTCGCTCAATTGCCTGTTCAATGGTGTCGGTTGTGAGTATGCCAAAAATAACAGGCACGCCTGTTTCCATACCGGCCATTGCTATACCTTTGGTCGCTTCATTGCTGACATAGTCAAAATGGGGAGTGGCACCTCGTATGACGGCACCAAGACATATTACAGCGTGATATTTACCAAGGGCCGCAACTTTCTTGGCCACAAGCGGAATCTCAAAGGCTCCAGGCACCTTATAAATCTCGATATCCTCTTCTTTTGCACCGCATCTCTTGAGTGCGTCAACCGAACCGTCCACAAGTCTTGATGTAATGAAATCATTGAAACGACCGGCAATGATTGCAAAATTCTTTCCGTCAGCCTTTAAACCGGCTTCTATTATCTTAGGCATGGTTTCAGCCCCCTTTCTTACATTTTATTAGAGATTAAGCATATGTCCAAGCTTCAGTTTTTTACAAGCCAGATACTTTTCATTATGTTCATTAGGAGCTATCTGAATTGGAACCTGATCAACTATACTAAGGCCATAACCTTCAAGACCAATAAGTTTCTTGGGATTATTAGTAATGAGCTTCATCTTTTTCACACCAAGGTCTGCAAGGATCTGTGCACCAATTCCGTAGTCACGCATATCAGGCTTGAATCCAAGCTTGATATTAGCTTCTACGGTATCAAGTCCGTCGTCCTGGAGATTGTAAGCCTTGAGCTTGTTTACAAGACCGATCCCTCTGCCTTCCTGTCTGATATAAAGAAGAACACCGCTGCCTTCCCTGTCCATCATCCTCATGGCTTCTCTGAGCTGATCTCCGCAGTCACAGCGCATGGAACCAAAAATATCGCCTGTCATACATTCTGAATGAACCCTGACAAGAACAGGCTGGGTTATATCAAGCGTTCCCTTGACCATTGCAATATGCTGGTAATCATCCACATCGTTTTCATAAACAACAGCATTGAAATCACCGGCAAAGTCTGTTGGAATAACTGCTTCTGCTCTTCTGTGAACAAAGGATTCTTTTCTCATCCTGTATTCAACAAGATCCGCCACAGTGCATATATTGATTCCGTGAAGAGTGCTGAATTCCTCAAGCTGAGGCATTCTTGACATTGTTCCGTCATCGTTCATTATTTCACAGATAACACCAAAAGGACGTCTGCCTGCGAGCCTGGAAAGATCCACAGAGCCTTCGGTCTGGCCCGTACGGACGATAACGCCTCCGTCCCTTGCTCTTAAAGGGAAAATATGTCCTGGTTTTACAAGATCCGCAGGTTTTACGTCGTCTGCGATTGCAGCCTGGATTGTTCTTGCACGGTCAGCAGCTGAAATACCTGTGGAAACGCCTTCCCTTGCTTCAATGGATATTGTGAAGCCGGTTCCAAAAGGTGAGGTATTGTTTCTCACCATCATGGGAAGCTCAAGAAGATCGCATCTTTCTGCTGTTAAAGACAGGCAGATCAGTCCTCTGCCATATTTTGCCATGAAATTGACAGCTTCAGGTGTGATGGCATCGGCTGCCATACATAGATCGCCTTCATTTTCACGGTCTTCATCATCGACCAGGATAACCATCTTCCCCTGGCGTATGTCCTCGATAGCTTGTTCGATGGTGACTTTTGGCATATTTTGCACTCCTTAAAAATATATATTCACGCCTTGGGAGGCATGACAAAAAACCATAAAAATAAATCAGAGAAAACCGTTTTTTGCAAGAAAATCAACATCTATCCCTGATGGTTTCCCCTTGTCCCCCTCGCCTCCTGAAGAAGGCTTAAACATAAGTTTCTCTATGTATTTTCCAATAATGTCAACTTCTATGTTTACCTTGTCGCCAACACCTTTAAATCCTATGGTTGTCAGCATCGCAGTGTGGGGGATAATGCTCAGTTCAAAGTCCCGGTCAGAGCATCTGTTTATAGTAAGACTTATTCCGTCAACCGCAACCGAACCTTTTTCTATCATATATCTCGATATTGAAGGATCAATTTCAATGGTGATTATCCAGGCGTTTGCATGGCGTAATTTTGAGCTGATTATACCTGTTCCGTCGACATGACCGCTGACTATATGGCCGTCCAGCCTTGCGCCTAACCTGAGCGCTCTTTCAAGATTCACCCTTGCCCCTGCCCTTGCCTCATTATGGGTGGATCTGGAAAGAGTCTCGGGAGCAACATCTGCGGTGAACCTTCTTCCCTCAAGGGTCACAGCAGTCAGACAAGTTCCGCTCACACTTATGCTGTCGCCTATGCGCACGCCATCAAGATCAAAATCAGCCTCGATAGACATACGTTTTGCTGCCCCGCTTGCGTGAACTTCCCTTATTGTTCCGAATCCTTCAATTATTCCGGTGAACATTATATATAGCCCTCAATCATCACGTCATCCCCAAAGTGATTCACAGAAACATTCTTCAGCCTGATGCCATCCCTCATGAACTCTGGGCCCCTGCCCCTGCATATGGGGAATCCGTCGTCCCCGCCAAGTATGACCGGCGCATAAAAAAAGCTGACCTTATCGACTATGCCGGCTGAAAATGAAGATGCTATGACACTGCTTCCGCCTTCCACAAGAACGCTGGTCACGCGCATATCACCAAGTTTTTTCATTACATCTGCAAGATCAAGCATTCCGTTTTTATCGGCCACTCGAATGACCATAGTACTCCCTGAAGCCAGTAGATCAGCCTTTGCTTCAGGAGCTGATTCCGAGCAAAAAATAATTGTTCCTGAGTCAGGATTGGGAGCAAGGACATTTGCAGAGGGATCAGTCTCGAGAAAAGGATCCAGAATAACTCTCACAGGATTCTTTGTAATATGGCCGTCAAGCCTTGCGGTCAGACTCGGGTTGTCAGCCTTTACCGTGCCCATGCCCACCATTATGGCATCATAGGCATGGCGAAGTTCATGCACATGGCGTCTCGATTCTTCATTTGTAATCCACTTTGAATCACCCGTTCTTGTGGCTGTCCTTCCATCAAGCGTGGAAGCGCATTTCACAAGGACAAAAGGAGTTCCTGTGGTGATAAACTTAATGAAGGCTTCGTTCTGTTTTCTGGCAGCTTTTTCACACAGGCCCGTTATTACCTCTATACCCTTTGACCTCAGATAATCGTTGCCGCCGCCCTTTACAGTGGGATTTGGATCATCAAGGGCAGCAAAAACCCTTTTGATTCCGGAAGACAGGATCTTCTCTGTGCATGGGGGAGTTTTACCTGTATGGTTGCAAGGTTCGAGGGTGACATATATATCCGCGCCCCTGGCCTTATCACCGGCATCATTTATTGCATTTACCTCGGCATGGGCTTCTCCGTATTTCTGATGCCAGCCCTTCCCAACAACCTTGCCATCCTTAACAACAACCGCACCAACCATGGGATTTGGAGACGTAAACCCTCTGCCTCTTTCTGCAAGAAGAAGGGCCATTTCCATATAAAAAATATCCGATTTTGATATTTGAGGAGTCAAAATATACCCTGATCCATTATCTTCCGGTGTTCTGATTGCCTAATAGTAGCTTGAGCTCTGAAACAAAATCGCTCACATCCTTGAATTCCCTGTAAACAGAGGCAAACCTGACATACGCGACCTCATCTAAAGCCTGAAGCTTTTCCATTATCTTCTCACCGAGCATAGTTGAAGGAATTTCCTTTTCTCCAGTATCCCGGAGATCTCTTTCAAGCTCGTCAATAAAATCCTCGATTGCGTTAACACTGACGCTACGCTTTTCACAGGCCCTCTGCATGCCGGATCTGACTTTTTCCCTGCTAAAAGTCTCCCTGCGGCCATCCTTCTTGATAATCATGATAGGCATGTCTTCAATCTGCTCATAGGTGGTGAAACGTCTCGCGCATCCAAGACATTCACGCCTTCTTCTGATCGCAGTTGCGTCTTTGCTCAGCCTGGAGTCAATTACCTTATTGTCTATCTCACCACAAAAAGGACATTTCATGAAAGGTTCCTATGTTTCATCGGTTTTTGAAAGAAATATGCCAGCTTCTTCGAACATTTCTGACGACATAGCATCAGGGTATCCGTCTTTATAATAAATACCGGTAACACCGGCATTTATAAGCATTTTTGTACATATCGAGCATGGAAGATTTGTGCAGTAAATAACTGCCCCATGGATAGGAACTCCGTAATAAGCAGCCTGGACAATGGCATTCTGCTCTGCATGGATTCCCCTACAAAGCTCATGGCGCTCGCCTGATTTCACCCCAAGCTGTTCCCTCAGACATCCTGTCTGGGCACAGTGCTTGAGATTTCTGGGAGCACCATTATAACCTGTTGCAAGAATCCTTTTGTCCTTCACAATCACGGCGCCGACTGACCTTCTCAGGCATGTGGACCTTTTTGCGACCATCTCTGCAATCGACATGAAATACGCATTCCATGAAGGACGAGCAGATTCAAGAACTTCCATGTTAATTGCTCCTATTCCTTAAAAAGAGGAAAACCCGAACATAAATCAGCAACCTGTTTGTTAACTTTCTGAAGAACAGATTCGTTGGTGATGTTCTTTAGAACCTCAGCAATGCTGGATGCGATGAGTTTCATCTCAGAAGCGCCCATTCCTCGGGTTGTTACTGCAGGAGTGCCGATTCTTACTCCGCTTGTGACAAACGGACTTTTTGTTTCAAAAGGAATTGTATTCTTGTTTACAGTTATATTTGCCTTGCCAAGCGCAGCTTCTGCGTCTTTTCCTGTAATTCCCATTCTTGTAAGGTCAATCAGCATAAGGTGATTGTCTGTTCCGCCTGAAACAAGGTCAAACCCTTCTGAAAGGAGTGCCTCTGAAAGAGCCTTGGCGTTTTTGACAATGTTTTCCTGGTAAATCTTGAATGAAGGACTGAGAGCTTCCTTGAACGCAACCGCCTTGGCAGCTATTACATGCATAAGCGGCCCGCCCTGGATTCCTGGAAAAATCTGCTTGTTGAATCCGGCGTCCTCGGACTTTGAAATGATAAGACCACCCCTTGGGCCTCTGAGAGTCTTATGGGTGGTTGAAGTGACTACATCTGCGTAAGGCACTGGGGTAGGATGAACGCCGCCAGCCACAAGACCTGCAATATGGGCCATATCGACCATTAGCTGTGCGCCAACTGATTTTGCGATATCAGCAAATGCCTCAAAATCAAATACCCTCGGATAAGCGCTTGCGCCCGCAACTATGAGCTTGGGCTTTGTTTCCTGGGCCATTTTTTTCAGGAGATCATAATCAATTTTTCCGGTTTCCTTGGAAACACCGTATGAGATAAAATTGAAAAACTTTCCTGAAAAATTGACAGGGCTTCCGTGGGTAAGATGCCCTCCGTGGGAAAGGTCCATACCAAGAACTGTATCACCGGGTTCAAGCTTGGCAAAATAAACAGCCATATTAGCCTGGGAGCCCGAATGCGGCTGGACATTGGCATATTCTGCGCCGAACAGTTCCTTCACCCTTGAGATGGCAAGACTTTCTGCCATATCAACGTATTCGCATCCGCCGTAATATCTCTTGCCGGGATAGCCTTCTGCATACTTATTTGTAAGAAGAGTTCCCTGGGCAGCCATTACAGCAGGACTGACGATATTCTCGGAAGCTATAAGTTCAAGATTGTTAATTTGACGGGTTGTCTCAAGTTCAACAACGCGGGCAATTTCAGGATCTGTCTTTGCAATGATATTTATATCCAAAACACCAACCCCCTATTTGATTTTTTCATGCAACCGGAAACTGATGTTCCAGCTTTATTACGATTTTATTAATCCAGATTCTGTTAATCAAATTGATTAAACAAGGTCATCCATCATATTTATTCTGTCCTGATGGCGCCCCCCCTCAAACGGAGTCTCGAGCCAGGTCCTTAAAATCTCAAGGGCAAGAATATCCCCTATGACCCTCGCTCCAAGGACAAGAATATTGGAATCATTGTGCTGTCTGCTCAGCTTTGCCAGAAATACATCATTGCAAAGGGCGGCGCGTATGCCTTTGAACCGGTTTGCAGTGATTGACATTCCAAGGCCTGTACCGCAAAGAAGAATCCCTCTGTCAAACTCGCCTTTGGATACAGCAAAGGCCACTTTTTTGGCATAATCGGGATAGTTTACGGACTGAATTCCATTTGTTCCTATGTCCGTAATCTCAACACCCTTGTCAGCAAGATAAGTCTTAAGAATATCCTTGAGCTGATAAGCGGCATGATCGCAGCCTATTATAATTTTCATGACCTTAACTCCACGATCTATTTTATGTCCGATTTATGTCCGAGCCTGAAAAATCAGGCTTTTTAAATACAAGAGATATGTTGGTGCCGCCAAAACCAAAGGAGTTGCTCATGGCAGCCCTGATTTCCGAAGATCTTGCCACATTTGCAACATAATCGAGATCACATTCAGGATCAGGATTGTCAAGATTTATGGTTGGTGGCATCAAATCATTATAAATTACAAGAGCTGTAAAAGCTGCCTCAACCCCGCCCGCAGCACCAAGAAGATGGC
Organism: Desulforegula conservatrix Mb1Pa; assembly: GCF_000426225.1. Taxonomy (NCBI): domain Bacteria; kingdom Pseudomonadati; phylum Thermodesulfobacteriota; class Desulfobacteria; order Desulfobacterales; family Desulforegulaceae; genus Desulforegula; species Desulforegula conservatrix. The sequence goes on along the minus strand of NZ_AUEY01000008.1, from coordinate 41,599 downwards.
CAGTCATGGACTTTGTTGAGCTTACTGCAAGCTTTTGAGCGTGATCTCCGAAAACAGTCTTAACAGCCAGGGTTTCCATGGCATCATTGAGAGGAGTCGAAGTACCGTGGGCATTGATATAATCTATGTCTTTTAAGGACAGGCCTGCATCTTCAAGCGCGGCACGCATACACCTGACATACCCATCCCCCCCCGGAGACGGGGCTGTTATATGGTAAGCGTCACCACTTGCTCCGGCACCTGCTACTTCCGCATAGATTGTAGCGCCCCTTTTTAATGCGTCTTCAAGGGGTTCAAGAATTACTACGCCAGCTCCTTCAGAAGGAACAAATCCGTCGCGTCCGGCATCAAAAGGACGGGAAGCTTTTTGAGGCTCATCATTCCTGGTAGACAAGGCTCGCATTGCCCCGAATCCGGCTATGCAGGAACCCGTTATCAGAGCCTCGCTTCCTCCGGCTATCATTATATCCGCCCTGCCTGACTTAATCTCCCTGAATGCATCGGCTATGGCATGACCGCTAGCTGCACACGCGCTGGAAGTCGTCCATTGAGGCCCCTTTGCTCCTGTATGAATGGCTACAAGCCCTGCTGCCATACTGCCTATGAGCATGGGAATAAAAAAAGGGCCTACTCGGCCCGGCCCCTGTCCGTCAATAATACGGACTACCTTCTCAACAGACTCGAGTCCCCCGAGTCCGCAACCTGTTACGATTCCAGTTCTGCATGAATTGGCGTCAGTGATTGATATGCCTGAATCAGCAAGGGCCATTTTTGCCGCAGCAACAGCATAAGCGCCAAAAAGCTCCATGCGTCTGGCTTCTTTTGCAGGAACATAAACAGATGCATCAAAGCCCCTGACTTCTCCGGCTATCCTGGTTGAATACCTGCAGGCATCAAACCTGGTTATTGCCGCAATACCTGATTTCCCGGCACACAAAGAAGCCCAGTTTTCATCTTTCCCGATACCCAGAGGGGTAACCAGACCGATGCCTGTTATAACTACACGCCGCTCCATATATTCCCTCCCCCCCAGTTAAAACGGGTTGTACGGATTAGAGCTTATCCTCCAGATACTTGATAACGTCCTTAACCTTAACAAGCTTTTCAGCTTCTTCATCAGGAATATCAAGATCGAATGTTTCTTCCATGCTCATGATAAGTTCAACTATATCAAGGGAATCAGCGCCCAGATCGTCTATGAGTGATGCTTCAGGAACAACTTCTGATATATCCACACCAAGTTTTTCTGAAATAACCTTACGAACCTTATCTTCAATAGACATGAGTATTATCTCCGTTTTAAATGTACATTCCACCGTTCACATGAATTACCTGACCAGTGATGTAAGAAGCAGGACCAGAGGCAAGAAAATGGACTGCGGCAGCGACATCTTCCGGTCTGCCACAACGCCCCAGAGGAATCTGGGCGAGCATCCCTGACTTAACCTGATCATTCAGGCCTGCTGTCATATCTGTTTCAATGTATCCCGGAGCCACGGCATTTACTGTGATATTGCGGGAAGCAAGCTCCCTGGCAGCCGACTTGGTGAGTGCAATGAGCCCTCCCTTGGATGCCGCATAATTCGCCTGCCCAGGATTACCTGCAACTCCTGCAATGGAGGTTATATTAATGATCCGGCCGTCCCGTTGTTTCATCATGGGTCTTACAACTGCACGAATACAGAGAAAAGCGCCCTTGAGATTGGTATCAATAACTGAATCCCAATCAGTGGTCTTCATTCTGGCTATCAGGCCATCTTTGGTCACCCCTGCATTATTCACGAGAACATCTATTCTCCCGCACAGCTCAAGAGCCTGACCAAAAAAGGCCTCAACCTCATCATCAGATGAGACATCAGCCTTTATTGCAGTAGCTTTTCCGCCTTTTTCCTCAATCATTCTGACAGTTTCCGCAGCATTTTCTACAGATGCCGAATAATTCAGGAATATATGGGTATTCTCGTCCGCAAATGCAAGACAGATGGATCTTCCGATCCCTCTGGATCCACCAGTCACAACAACAACACGCGGCGTCATTTCAAAATCTCCATGCCCGGAATGTTATCGCCCTTCTAAAGGGCACTTGCTATTCTACAGATAGAGGAGCGAGTTCACGACCTCTGTAGGTGCCGCAGCTTGGGCATACAGTATGGGGTCTCTTTGCTTCTCCGCAGTTTGCGCACGCTGAAACTGCTGGTGCAGATGTTTTCTGATGCGTACGTCTCTTGTCTCTCCTGGATTTGGAGGTCTTCCGCTTTGGAACCGCCATATCTAAATCCTCCCGAAAATTTCATTAACTATTTAGAATCAAAACCTTAATTGATCAAAATGCTCAACAAAAACGCAAGCATAGACAGTAGCGGTTTTACTAATTGAATTAAAAACGAATGTCAAGGCATTTCAGGGAATATTAAAAATACTCTGCTTGCAGCAAAAAATCATTTATGGTAGGTGAAAGAGTTTCCGGCACTCTTGCACAATGGCCAGAAATTTCAAGTAAAAAAACCAAATTTAATGGACCGGATATAAAAATGAATCAGAAAATTGATAAAATCATCACCAGATTTCCCCCAAGTCCTTCTGGATACCTCCATGTGGGCGGGGCAAGAACAGCCATCTTCAACTGGCTCTACGCCAGAAACAAAGGCGGAAACTTTGTCCTCAGAATTGAAGACACGGATGCCCAAAGATCCACCCAGGATTCAGTGGACGCAATATTCGACGGCCTTAAATGGCTCGGGATAACCTGGGATGACGGGCCTTACTACCAGAGCCAGAGAACAGACCTTTACCTCGAATATATACAGAAGCTGCTTGATTCCGGTAATGCTTATTATTGCACATGCTCTCCGGAAAAACTGGACGAGATGCGTGAAAAGGCCATGAGCGAAGGAAGAAAGCCAAAGTATGACGGAACATGCAGGGAAAAGAATTTGCCCAAGACAGACAATGCTGTCGTAAGATTCAAGGCGCCTCTCCACGGAGCTACAGTGATTGAGGATATAATCAAGGGCCATATTGCAATCCAGAACGAAGAGCTCGACGACTTCATTATATTAAGGAGTGACGGAAGCCCTACTTACAATCTTGCGGTTGTGGTTGATGACATAACAATGGGAATAAACACCATCATCCGCGGAGATGACCACATCAGCAACACTCCAAAGCAGATTATGCTGTTCAACGCCCTAGGATATAAACTTCCGCTTTTCGGCCATGTGCCAATGGTTCTGGGCGGAGACAAGACAAGACTTTCCAAGCGCCACGGTGCAACATCCGTTACTGCGTACAGAGACATGGGAATCCTGCCTGAAGCAATGGTCAACTACCTTGTCAGACTCGGATGGTCTTATGGTGACCAGGAATTCTTCACGATCGAAGATCTTTTGGAAAAATTCAATCTGACCAGTATTGGCAAGTCGCCAAGTGTATTTGATATGGACAAGCTTCTTGCACTTAATGCTGATCACATGAAGGCTGCCGGAGCTGCAAAACTCAAAGACCTGGTTAAACCATTCCTGGATAAAGCAGGAATAATTCCGCCTGAAGGCATTGATGTTGAAAAAGCAGTTGAAACGCTGATCCCAAGATGCCGCACGCTTGAGGAAATGGCCGAAGCATCGAGATTCTATTTTGAAGATGAAATAGTGTACGACGAAGAAGCTGTAAAAAAACACATGAAGCCGGAATCCATTGCTCCTGTAAATGCACTTATTGCCAAGATTGATGGATTGGAGGACTTTTCAGAAGCAAATATTGATAAAGTTTTCCATGAAATGCTTGAAGAAACCGGACTTAAATTCGGCAAAGCAGGCCCTCCTGTGAGAATAGCACTGACCGGGAAAACCGCAAGCCCCGGCATTTTTGAAATCATCGCTGTGATTGGTAAGGAAAAAACACTTTCACGGCTTAAGAAAGCAGCTGCCTATATTGAAAACATGGGGCAGGCAAAAAATTAGGACTTCTTTCATTTTTTGCTTGAAGCTAAAATGAAATACAGGTATATAGCCAAAGTTCTTTGGGGAATCGTTCAATGGCAGGACGGCGGATTCTGACTCCGCTAATCGGGGTTCAAGTCCCTGTTCCCCAGCCACAAAAAAATCAAAGCGATGGGTTTAATCCCATCGCTTTTTTTATCTTAACTTCCAGATAGTCACAAGCCTTCTTCAAACTCCTTACCGGTCTTATTCTTGAATAAAAATCTTAAAATTTGATTTAAAGATTTTTTTTTGCTACATTTTTACAAAACATGATGTACTGACAATCATCTCCCCACAGCTGTTCGCATCGTGTTATTCCCCACCGGATTCATTCTAAGGATCAGCCATGATAGACCTAAATAACATAAATATTCTAATAGTTGACGACATGGAGAGCATGTGCAAGTCCATAAGGGCCATGCTGAAAATCCTTAATATTGGCAACAGGGTCAGGATAGCCTTTAATGGCCGGGAAGGCCTTAACATCCTTAGAAAAGAGCCCAGTGATCTTGCCATAATTGACTGGAACATGCCAGTAATGACAGGGATAGAACTTCTCGACAAAATAAGGGAAGACCGGGTACTCAGGGACATGCCCATAATCATGATCACCGCCGAAAACTCAAGGGACATAGTTGCCCAGGCAGCAGAATCAGATATTGATGCATATATACTTAAGCCCCTTACAGTGAAATCACTTGGTGATAAAATTGAAAAAGTAATGGAACAGTGCCAGAATCCCAGCCACATGACAAAATACCTGAAAGCGTCAAGGGATCTTGAGGAAAAAGGCAATATTGACGAAGCAATCATCTGGGCTACTGAAGCCATGAATTCAGATCCTTTGTCTTCAAGGCCCATAAGAACAATTGCACATCTGCACTATCTTAAAAATGATTTAGATGAAGCCGAAAAATGGTTCATAAAAGCAGCCAAGATGAACAGGCTGGATGTTTATGCCTTCCATTACCTCGGTGAGATAAACATGAAACGCAACAATGTCGATATGGCTGTAAAATTCTATGAAAAAGCAATGGAAATAAGCCCGAGACAACTCGACAGATCAATTAATTTTGCAAAGCTCCTGATACAGAAAAAAAATATCTCAAAAGGAAAAACTGTCCTTGATAAGGCATTTGCACTCTCAGGATCTTCAGATACACTCAAAGAGGAAATAGCATTATTCTGCTTTGAAAATGAAGCCTTTGATTATGCCCAATCACTTATCGAAGAACTTATTGCATCCTACCAGGACAGATACGATCTTATGTACAAACTGGCAAAAATCCATCTTCTTAATGAAGACACCAACAGAGCCATGAATCTCCTGATAAAGATCGAACCCAAGATGCCTGACAATGTTGACCTGAAACTTTCTCTGGCCAAAATATACATAGCGGACGGCAGATCCTTAAGGGCTGATGGCATCCTTAAGACAGTTCTTGATATTGATCCTGATAACCAGGAAGCAAAGGACCTGATGCGTAATAATGTTTAATTTAGCTAAGACAGCTATGCCTTCTTGTCATGGATACATATATGTTATTTCTACCTGTGATGATTTAAATAAATGTTTGCACCCTCTCAAAAAAAACAGCTTCATGGACTTCGACAATTATATTCCATGACTTTGAGCTAATCAGATAAATATGGTGATGTTGATGAATAACAAAGAAAAGATTCTTGAAATGCTTATTGAGATAACCAGAATTTCCAATAATTCATCCATGGATTTTCATAAGAAGGTAAAAGAAATTATCCATAAAATAGTCGAGGCTGTCGGAGCAGAAAAAGGTTCGATAATGCTTGTCAAAGCCAAGAATATAGAGGTCGTGGCGTCAACAAACCCTGATCTTATTGGCATAAAACAACCTCTTAGCGAAGAGGCTCCATCTGTTTGGGTTGTCAAAAACAAAAAGGCCCTCTTGATAAACTCCGAAAAATCATCAGAGGCTTTACCCACAAAAATGGGAAGGTACCAAAAAAAGTCATATTTTCTTGCACCTGTATTCAGTGGCAACAAGGTTATCGGGGTAATCAACCTTACTGAAAAAAAAGGCCAGGACTGTTTCAGCAAACCTGAACAGGAGCTTATTTTGTCTGTATCAGGAAATGTAATAAGCGCACTTGAGAATTTCAGACTGGCAGAAACGCTCAAACAAAGCCAGAAAACCCTGACTCTGAAGAACAGACAGCTAAAAAAGCTTGAATCGCTTAAATCAGATCTTTTCAAAATGCTCATACACGATCTAAAAGGCCCTATTTCTGAAGTAACCGCAAACCTGGACATACTAAACTATACCTCATCCAGCGAAAACAAGGAGCACGTTGCAGCAGCTCAGTCAGGCTGTGATACTCTTTACAGAATGATCCTCAATCTTCTCGATATATCAAGACTTGAGGAAAAAATAATGCCCCTGATCATGGAAAAGCTTGAACCAGAGGATTTTTTAAAAGAGTCAGTATCCCGCATAATAAGCCTTGCAAGGAACAGGGGAGTAAAAATAATTGAGAAATTTCCTTCTGAATCAGACAAAACATCCTATTTCATGGGAGACAGGGATCTCCTCACAAGGGTTATGCAAAACCTTCTTATGAATGCCATAAACTATTCTACGGCAAACGAATATATTGAAGTAGGTTTTACAAAACCCCAGAAGGGCAAAATAGTATTTTTTGTAAAAGACAAAGGCCCGGGAATTGAACCAGCATTCCACGAGCTTATTTTTGACAAATATTTCCAGATTACCCAGAAAAGCCGCGGATCAAATTACTCAACCGGTCTTGGCCTGACTTTCTGCAGATTAGCTGTAATCTCGCATTCAGGCAAAATTTGGGTTGAAAGCGACGGTAAAAATGGTAGTATTTTTTCCTTTCAGCTGAAAACAATAGGTGATTGAGCCGTAAGCTTTTATAAGGACAGATGAAATGTTGAATATTAATACACACAAGTCTATTTCAAAAAAATTATGCGGAGTACCAACCGCCCTTGAAGACGGAAAGTCAACAGTTGAAATGGAACTGACCGGAGATATGTCGGCTGATGACTCAGGACTTGTCCATGGAGGCTTTATATTTGGCCTTGCAGATTACGCAGCCATGCTTGCTGTCAATCATCCGAATGTAGTTCTTGGCTCGGCAGATTCAAAATTCTTAAAACCTGCGGTTACCGGCAAAAAGGCTGTTGCCATGGCATCAATCGAATCAAAATCAGGTAAAAAGCTTATAGTCAAAACAAAAGTATCGGTTGATGGTGAAATCATTTTTGAAGCTATAATGACCTGTTTTACCCCTGAAAAACATGTGCTTTCGAAATAATATTTTCGAAGAAAAGAACCTATAAGAGCACCGGGCTATCAGTCAAAAAGCTTTTTACCGTCTCCAGGGTATGAAACCCATTCTGATCGCGGAGTATATGATCCGACCTCACACCATACCCCGGAATTTGGCTCAGATCCGGAAGCTGCGGCCGGACAAGGATTTGAATCCTTGAAAACTGGTTTTTTTCGAATATCAACGCCTTCGACATAAGAGCTAAATTCCACAGGAATATTATTCGGGTCAAATGAATATATTGACAGAATAAATCCATGATCAACCACTTCAGAAACCCATATTCCCGCAGCTTCCAGTTTGTCCTTCAAATGTCTGAGATCCTTCTCTGTTGCGACACCTATTGAAACGTGATCGAATCCATACGACCCTTTGACAGGGACACCGTGGTCTTTAAAGTGAAGCGGCTCAACCTCCCTCCATTCAAAAAAAGCAATAAGGTCGGTTGGGGAAATTTCAAAAAAATACTGCCTGTACCCATCATGGCCATATCCAAGAACCATGCGAAACCCAAGAAGGTCTCTCCAGAAAGTGATCGTTTCTTCCAGATTGCCTGTTGCCAAAGCCAGATGATTTATGCCAGTATATTTAATCATTACTTCTCCCGCTCATTTATATAATAATCCAGGCCGCATACAAATAATTTATAACCTGAACTTGAATAAGGGTTCATTATGAATATTTTATGTTAAATGTATCTTGATGGTCTATCAAAAAGCCAGAAACTTGTTTAAGCATCATGCCGGGCCTGATCAGACATAAAGTATTCTCAGATACGTCCTGATCCAGAAATGCTACGGAAAAACGAGAATAAGGCTTTTGAATTTTATCATATTTATACCATTGTTAAACAAACGGGAACATATCTTGATAAGATCCTTGTTTTTTATTCGGCATCTTTGATGGACTCGCAAAAAGGTCGATAAAGGCATCGGCGTCATACCGGACTTGATCCGGTATCCTGTTTTTTCAGCTACTTCTGGATTCCGGCTCCCGGTTTTCATAGGGACAGTCCCCGCCGGAATTACGGGAATCAGGCTTTTTGCGACCATGTCAACTATTATCAAACTAAAAAAATGGAGAACATCATGGCAAAAACAGCTCTTCAAGGCAACACTATCAATACATGCGGAGAGATCCCGAGTAACGGCTCCTTCGCACCTGATTTCACCCTTGTAAAGACAGATCTTACAGAAATAAAACTTTCAGATCTGAAAGGTAAAAAGGTTATCCTTAACATTTTTCCAAGCATAGATACTCCTGTATGCGCTACTTCAGTAAGAAAATTCAACGAAGCAGCATCTAAGCTCGATAACACAGTAATACTATGTGTTTCAAAGGACCTTCCTTTTGCTCATGCAAGATTCTGCGGAGCTGAGGGTATAGAAAAGGTACACTCAGTATCTGATTTCAGGACAGGACAGTTTGGAGAAAAATACGGCGTAACCATTATTGACAGTCCTCTGTCAGGACTTCTCGCCAGATCAGTTATTGTAGTGAATGAAAAAGGGAATGTAATTTACTCTGAACTCGTAAATGAAACCACTTCGGAACCAAACTATGAAGACGCGCTAAAAGCGGTGAGCTGAAAAATAAAGGGATCAAAAATCATTATAATTTTTGATCCCATCCATTTCGAAAAAAGCCAAATAATGTAACAGGCATCCCATGCATGTTTAAGCTGGGATTATGCCTTGCATAGCCGGTGAATGGTCTGAGCATGCCATTTGCCTTTCTTGGAGAAAGTTGGAATACCCTCATCATCAAGAAATTTGGCTATCTGCTCATATGTTGACCCCTGCTTTCTCATTTTTTTTACCATCTGGACAATCATACCCCGGTCAACGAGACCGGCCTGACGTTCGGCTATTCTTTCTTCAATTTTCTTGTCCAGATTTTCAGGAATAATAATCGCGGGCGATTCTTCCTCTCTTTCGACCTGTATCCCGCCTTCTGCAATTGAACCCATGAAATCGCCAAGATGGGCTTCTATTGCCTCAAGAATAAGATTTCTTCGTTCTTCGGTCTCGGCCAGTTTTTCCTTGGCAGCCGCTATTCTTACCTGCTGTTCGGTCAATTTTTCAAGAAAATAACTTATACGGTCAAATATTTCCGGCATTTCATCAGAATCATACCTTGGACGATGATGAGGAGAGTGCCTTCTCTCGTTTCCCGTTCTTCTATCCTGGAAATTAGGGTCGTACTGCTGTCCTCTCTGCTGGCTCTGAGGATGCTGACGATCCTTGCTTGAACTCCGCAAATGCTTTAAGAACTCGTTCATCTTAGCCTCCTTCATGCTTGCCATAATGGAATAAAAATACAGCCTGTTATAACTAATATAAGATCTGTTTATTGGATATTAAACCCCGGGGAAAGGGATTATGATATTCGCTTTAATCTTATCCTGAACTTACTCAACCGCGCAGAAGCTGAAATCCCACAAAGCAATGAAAAAGGGGAGCCAAAACAGACGCTTAATGGAAAAGTATCTTAAGACAAATAAACAATAACGGAAAAGCTCAAAACAAGGAAAGATTTAGAGGCGAACACTCATGATTAACTATTTATAATCAAATACAAAACTTTTCAAACAAAAAAAGCGTTATTTTGATACTTTTTGACGCAGTGTCAATAAAATAGGGGAAACACTTGACAGGCCACAAAAAAAAAGCAGAAGCCAAAAGGCTCCTGCTTTATAAAAACGATGGCTTCCGCTTAATTACTTAGCAAGAAGCTTAGCGATTGCTGCTGCCTGAGGATGTGCATAAATAAGAATAAGAGCAACAACAAGAGCATAAATACAAAGAGATTCGATCATCGCAAGACCGATAAGAAGTGTAACAGTAACCTTACCAGATGCTTCTGGGTTTCTTGCGATACCTTCTACTGCGCTCTTAAGGCCAAGACCCTGAGCTATACCACACATTGATGCTGCGATTGCAAGACCAAAACCAGCTGCTGTAACGCATGCGATGAAGAATTGAAGTGCATTTGCTTCCATTTTAAAACTCCTCCTTTGAAGAAAAAAAATTGAATTTAAAAAACTTTTCCCATTTCCCAATCAAAATTTATATACAGCCCTAAAGCGGTATTACTTTTTAATTAGTGTGCATGCTCCATTGATCCGGAGAAATACATCACTGACAGCAGGAAGAAAACGAATGCCTGAACAAGGGCGACAAAAATCCCGAGAGCCATGATTGGCAGCGGCGCAAGAAAAAACCCTGCAAGCATGAAGAGTATCCCGAGAACCAGTTCATGACCGCACATGTTTCCGAAAAGACGGAAGGAGAGTGAAAGAACGCGAGCACAATGGCCAATAATTTCTATCGGCATTATGATCGGAATCATCCACCACACAGGACCTGTAAAATGATGAACGTAATGAACACCATGGTACTTGATACCTATGTAATGAGTAACTACAAAAACCACGATGGCGCATGAAAACGTGGTGTTAAGATCAGCAGTCGGCGGGAAAAATCCTGGAATCAGACCAACCAAGTTAGATACGAATATATAAATGAAAATCGTACCAACTATGGGGAAAAACCAGCGCCCCTCTTCTCCTGCCACATCGATCATGAAATCTTCGATGCCTGAAATTAACATTTCAAAAACATTCTGGAGTTTTCCCGGCACCATGGAGATCTTTCTTGTTGCAAGAAATCCCATGATGATCAGAAACGCCATAACTACCCATGAATAAACCACATGAGGATATTTATGGGCGAAGCCTCCTAATCCGACTACCTCAAAAAGCTTGACGAAAAATAAAAATGGATGTTCCACCTAAACAGCCTCCTTGAAAATTAGTTTCTTAATCTCAAGCAGGGTAGCTAGCATGAAGCTTGCGGCCACCACTGATAATCCAATAATAAGTCCCAGCGGATGTACGAGTTTAAGGCCAAGCAGGATAAAAATAATTATTCCGCTAACCAGAAATCTCAAATAATACTTGGCAATCACTGACTGATAGGATGCAATAAAGGGAGGCTGAAAGGCCTTTTGAAGGGTTCTTGCCAGCATGTGAAAATTCACGGTGACGATGGCTCCCCCGCTCAAAACCCCAAAAGCAAAACCCTTTGAAGCACAAAAAAAAGAGACAAGTACAAAAAAAGCGAAGAGCACCCAGTTTGACCGACTGACAAATCTGACAATTCGTTCCTGTGGCTGCATTTTTCTTACTTTTCCCTATTCTTCCTGATAGCCAGCGCAATATTTCTGAATCCGGCAGCGATACCAAACCCCAGAAAAATCAATGTAAACCAAGGCGTAGTACCGATCTTACCATCAAGCCAGATTCCGAAAAAAAGGCCGATAAAAATCGACAAAGACACAGACAGACCGAGACTGCTATAATAAGCCAGTTCCCTGACCTGCCTAAGGGTTTCTCTTTTCATTCAACCCCTTATGATATTGCTTAACCAAGTTGCTGTTTGGACTTTGTGCAGTTAACACAAGGAGTACCATAAGTCAATTCCAAAAATCCGGATATATTGGGTTTCTTCTTGAAATAGATCATTATCAAGGCGTTGATCCTGTCAAAAAACAGAAATGATTCCTGCCTGATTGGAACCGGTCATCTGGCCAATTATCGCAGCCTCGATACCTTCGCTTTTCATTTCATCTACACAAAACAAGGCTGCTTTTTCCCTGATCGTAAAAAGCAGTCCGCCTGATGTCTGGGGATCAAACATAAGATCAGACAGATTTCTTGGAATCATCTTGTCTATGCTCAGATAATTGCTGCAAAAATCCATGGTTCTGTGGCAACCTCCGGGCAAAAGCCCCATGCCAGCATATTCAAGAACTCCGGGCAAAAGGGGCACAGAGGAAGAAGCAATCATCATCCCGAGTCCTGATCCCGCAGCGATCTCCCTTGCATGACCGGCAAGACCGAAGCCTGTCACATCCGTACATGCGCCGACATCATGCTTAAGCATTATCTCCGACGCGGCCCGGTTCAATTCAGATGCAGTACGCACAAGATTATTAGCATCCCCGGAGGATGCGACACCAGCTTTTATGGCGGTGGAAAGCACGCCGGTTCCTATGGCTTTTGTCAATATAAGAAGATCACCTTCCCTGGCGCCTGAATTCCTGAGTATTTTTAAGGGATTCACAGATCCTGTTACAGACAGCCCGTATTTGAATTCGTTATCCTCAACGCTGTGACCACCGGCAAGAACAGCGCCGGCCTCTTCTATCTTTGAAAGCCCACCGGCAAGGGTTTCCCTGAGAACTTCCACAGAAAACAGATTGACAGGAAAGCAGACTATGTTCATTGCAGTGAGAGGCCTGCCGCCCATTGCGTATACGTCGCTCAATGAATTTGCAGCCGCAATCTGGCCAAATGCAAACGGGTCGTCCACAAGCGGTGTTAAAAAATCCAGGGTCTGAACCAGCGCGATTTCATCAGAAAGCAGAAAAACGCCGGCATCGTCAGCCGAGTCAAAACCAACAACAAGTCTTGGGTCTTTTTTCTTTGGAATGCCTTTCAATATCTGATCCAAAACCTTTGGATCTATTTTTGCCGCTCAGCCGGATGCACTGACCGATTGGGTAAGGCGCAGCCCCTTTTCTTCCCTTGTCATGGGAAATTCTCCATTATTCAGTTTAATAATCTGCAAAACAAAAAGTATCCAGACAGATCAATACAGTTGGATTACTCGATGAATCCGTGATTCCGAGCATAACCAGGGAATATTCTCACCGCATCATCAAGCGGAATAAATCCCATGAAACACCTTGCGCGCATCATTTTAGCGCTCAAAAAAAGTCTCATGATATTCCATTTATTGCTTCTTCCAAAGACACTCGGATATTTTGACCACCAGAAATTATTAACGCCAAAATGATAGGTTCCAAATAAAAGATGCGTCAAAAGTTTCCAGTATCTTAGTCCATACTTTATTCTGAACATCAGGTTGCCCATAATTAAAACCCGCTAATTTAATTGTTAATACATATAAAACCAGCCATTCTTCCTGTGATTTTTGATCCCCTGTAAGAAAAGAATGAATCCTTATCACATTTTGTACAAAGACCTGATACAGAAATCCGGTCAGCCTGCAATCCTGCTTTCTGAAGCTGCGCCCTGCTTATTTCCCAAAAATCAAAAAAGCACTTTTCATCTCCATATGCCCATAGCGCTTCCGGAAGTTCGGTTCTGAAATTAATGAATTCAGCGCAGCACGGGCCAAGAGAAGGCCCGATGGAGGCTCTTATATCCGACGGATCAGAATCAAAAACCTCGGCCATTTTCCTTACTGTTCTGCCAAGGATATCAAAAACATTGCCTCTCCAGCCAGAATGAACCGCTCCAGCCACCTTTTTCACAGGGTCATAAAGGAGAGCGGCCTGACAGTCAGCGGTCTGGATTACGAGAGCCAAATCTTTGCAGTCAGTGATCACACCGTCCGCCTTAACTGTATCGGGGTCTGGAATTGAGCTGTCATTTTTAATTACCAGAATTTCAGAACCATGTACCTGAGTAAGATACACAGATCTTTCTGAACAGGATATTCCTGATATCAGATTTCTATTTTTTTTGACATTTTCCTCTAAATCACCAACAGCGATTCCAATATTAAGGCTGTCATAAGGAGCTGGACTCTCCCCTCCTCTGCGTGTTGAAAATCCATGGGACAGGTCTTTAAAAGATTCTAGTATTTCAGATTTCAGTACAGGAACTCCAAAAATATCCTTTCTTATGAAGCTCGAATTTTTCATATATTGTATGCCCCTGGCTTTATATGCTCAAGACATGGCATCATTTTTCTGAATCTTACCAGCTCTTCAGGATCAATATCTGCGACCACAGACTCCTCGCCTTCATGGCATTCTCCGATCACTCTCCCGTAAGGGCTTATTATTCTTGAAGATCCTCCATAAATGATAGAAGAATCCTTACCGCATCTGTTTGAGGCTACAATAAAAACCTGATTTTCTATGGCCCTTGCCGCCAGCAGCGTATTCCAGTGATGGATTCTTGCTCCTGGCCACTGGGCACTGCATACTATTATCCCTGCTCCTGCGAGTGTTAAGGCCCTGCAAAGCTCAGGAAACCTCAGATCATAGCATATTATAAGTCCAAGAATCCCATGCTTGGTCTGGCATATTACCGCACCTTCTCCAGCTGAAAAACTCCTGTCTTCTCCTGTTGGTGTAAACAGGTGTATTTTGCTGTAAGAAGTTTTTACTTCGCCTGAATCAACGACAAACATGGAGTTGAATATCCTGCCATCCCTTTTTTCAGGGAGGCTTCCGCAAATCGTGATGCCCAAAGATACTGACATTTCCTTCAATCCATCAAGTATTACAGGAGTCTTTTCAGCATGCTTGTCAAGATTCCTGTAATCAAACCCGGAAGACCACATCTCTGGCAATACGCATAGATCAGCGCCATCTGAACATAGAGACTCAATAAACTGCTCTGCCTTTTCAATATTATGGGTCAGATCGCCCAGCCTGATATCCCACTGGGCAACCCCGGCTTTTATAATTTTGCCGTTCTTCATTTTACCTCCGGCTGATCGCTTTTTGAAAAAGCCCGGCAAAGTTCACTGCCTTCGCGGCTTCAATAAATACCGAAAATCTATAAATCATGAATCCTTTACCCTGGCAAACGTATATACTGATACCCTGGACGCTCCGGCCCGTTTCAGTGCCTTTGCGCACGCAGAAACTGTTGCCCCTGTTGTAAAAACATCATCCACGAGAATGACATGGCGGCCGACGATCTTTTCAGGTACTTTCACCCTGAAGGCATTTTTTACATTGGCGATCCGCTCTTTTTTGTGAAGACCAGCCTGGGTTCTTGTATTAACTGTTCTTTCAAGAATATCTAAGTAAAATTCCAATGGTCCATGAGCTGGTCCATTAGATGCAAGACAGATCGATTCAGCGATGAGTGCGGCCTGATTATATCCTCTTTGCCTCAATTTCTCATCATGGAGTGGAACAGGAAGAATAATTGATGGGCAGGAAGAATCATTCGCCTCAAATTTTATAGCAGTGGCTTCCCCCATGAAAGAAGCAAGCCTTGTTATGCCTCTGTATTTCATTGAATGAACAATTCTGCGGGCTGCCCCCTCATAAAAAAAAGCGGATCTCACTGAATCATAATAAGGCGGATCTGTTATGCAATTTCCGCATCTTCTGTCAGACACCCCTGATTTAAGTGTTCTGCCGCAGATTGAGCACATCGGGCTTGATGGATGTTTGAGGTCGGCGGAGCATTTTGGGCATAGGACATAATCAATGCTCCGGGCATGATAAGTCTTTTTCCCCAGGGCATATTCAGGCCCTGAATTCCCTGGTTCCAAAAAAAATCCGCATGCCTGGCATTTAAGAGGAAAACAGGCGTCTCTTAATGCCAGTGCGATGCGGATTAAAATCCTTTTTAAAAAGGATATCTGCATAATAATTTATGCCATATGCTTCACAATCTCATGACCAAATTCCGAGCATTTCACAGTAACTGCGCCTTCCATCTGACGCTCCAGATCGTAGGTCACCCTTCCGGCCCTGATTGCCTTCTGAAGAGCCTCACGAACCATTTTTGCAGCTTCTTTCCAGCCCATATAGTCAAGCATCATTACTCCTGAAAGAATGAGCGAGCCAGGATTGACCTTGTCAAGCCCTGCATACTTGGGCGCTGTCCCGTGGGTGGCTTCAAAAACAGCAGCCTTATCACCAATATTTGCTCCTGGGGCAATACCAAGTCCGCCTACCTGGGCAGCGAGAGCATCTGAAAGATAATCTCCGTTCAGATTTGGACAGGCAATTACGCCGAAATCCTCTGGTCTTAAAAGAACCTGCTGAAAAATCATGTCGGCTATTCTATCATTTATTACGACAACTCCGTCAGGCTGCTTTCCGTTATATTTATCCCAAAGTTCGCCCTCAGCAATAACCTTTCCAGGAAAAAGTTCTTTTGCAACTTCATATCCCCATTTACTGAAAGCGCCTTCAGTAAACTTCATGATATTGCCTTTATGCATCAGGGTAACGGTTTTGAAACCATTATCAAGAGCATGACGAATTGCGCTGGCAACGAGTCTTTTGGAATTTACGGCGCTCATGGGTTTGATGCCAATTCCTGCGTTTTCAGGAAGCTCTGCACCTACTCCCAATTCTTTTTTCAAAAACTCGGTTAATTTAAGCGCTTTTTCTGAGCCAGCCTCAAACTCTATACCTGCATAAACATCTTCGGTGTTTTCACGGAAAATTACCATATTAACTTTTTCAGGATTTTTAACCGGACTTGGAACAGGGTCAATATATTTTACAGGACGAATACAAGCATAAAGATCAAGTTTCTGTCTAATGGTTACGTTCAGACTTCTGATACCTTTACCAACCGGAGTAGTCAGAGGCCCTTTGATTGCAACAACATGATCTTCAATCATTTTAAGGGACTCATCAGAAAGATACTGGCCGGTTTTCTCAAATCCCTTTTCTCCTATCGGAAGCTCAAGCCAACTTATTTTTTTCTTCCCACCATATGATTTTTCAACGGCTGCGTCTATTACGAGCTGGGTGGCGCGCCAGATATCAGGACCGGTTCCGTCGCCTTCTATAAAAGGAATAATAGGGTTATCCGGAACATTTATTGAGCCATCCTTGCTTATTGTAATTTTCTCAGCCATTTTTCTTTCCCTTTCAAAAAAAAATTATTCGGATTATAATTTCAAATATATCTGATTTATAACTTTTCAGTTTTTTTTTAACGGATCTTTATTGCATCAAAAAAGATTCCGCAAAAACGTATATCATATTGATGCGTATATCAAACAAGGCAGATACTCAGCTTCAAAAAATGAACTTCACGCACCAAGCCTCTGCCTGACAGCCTCGTAAACAGCGATTGCTCCGGCCACGGACGCATTCAGTGAATTAACAGGACCTACCTGGGGAATAGAGACAAGAAAATCACAATTTTTTCTCACAAGATCCCTGAGCCCTGAATCTTCTCCTCCGACAACGATTCCTGTCGGCCCTCTGAAATCCGCAGCAAAAACAGTTTTATCTCCGCTTCCGTCAAGACCTGAAACCCAAACGCCAGAATCCTTGAGTGCCTTGATGGCATTCACAAGATTTGTGACCACCACAATCCTGAGATGCTCCAAAGCTCCGGCTGATACCCTTGAAACCGTGGGTGTAGGACCAGAGGCTCTGTCCTTTGGAACGATCACTGCATCAACTCCTGCTGCAAGGGCTGTTCTGCAAAGAGCACCGAAATTATGGGGATCTTCGATGCTGTCCAATATCAAATACAAAGGAGCCTTATCACCAGACTTAAAACCCTCAAGATCTTCAAATTCATAGGATTTGTAAGGACTTACCCTGGCAGCGATCCCCTGATTCATCTCACTCTTTGTCAAAAAGGCCATCTGATCTGATGAGATTTTTGTAGTCCTTATACCAGTCAACCCAAGACCGGAAATAAACTGAGCAAATTTTTCATCGGCCTTGTCTTTGGATACTGAAACCTCGAATATTTTACGGCGCTTTGCCCTGACAGCCTCAAATACAGAATTGAATCCATATAGAATTTCTTCATTTCTTGAGTCTGAAACAGGCTTTTTTTTTCTGTTATGCAAGTGAACTCCTGATCATATAACCGGACACAATATTTATGATCTCTTCAGAGGCGACATCAAGGTCGTCATTAATTACAATATGCTTATAGGAATCCGTTTTTGAGATCTCTATTTCAGCATTCCCCATTCTCTTTGCAATGCTCTCTGGCGTTTCTGTCCCCCGTGCGGATAACCTCTGCCTCAGAACATCAATGGAAGGAGGCATTATAAATATGGTTACGCATTCAGGAAAGACTTTTTCGATAAGCTCCTTGCCCTGGACATCAATGTCAAGAATTATTCCGGCACCTGAGGATAAATTCTCTTCAATAAACGCCCTTGATGTACCGTAATAATTGTCATGAACCTTGGCCCATTCGGCAAGTCTGCCGGTTTCAATCATATCCTCGAATTCGTGTTTATCCACAAAAAAATAATCCCTGCCGTGGGATTCACCTGCTCTTGGAGCCCTTGTGGTATGAGAAACTGAAAAAATAAGGTCAGGGACATTCTGCATAAGCACTTTTATCAGAGTTGATTTACCCGCTCCTGACGGAGCAGATATGACAAAAAGCACTCCTTTGTTTTTAGACGTCATTTCCATTCTCCTGGGGCTGGTCTTTTAAGGCCATGAACCTTCCTGATACGGTTTCCGCCTGTATTGCCGATAAAATTATATGGTTGCTGTCCATTACAAGGATTGACCTGGTCTTTCTTCCGTGGGTAGCGTCCACAAGCCTTTTTTCTTCCTTGGCATCATCCTTGAGTCTTTTCATGGGCGCAGAGTTGGGAGACATTATTGCAACCACCCTTTCGGCCACTACGCTGCTTCCAAATCCTATATTAAGAAGTTTCTGGTCAGACTTTCCGGCCATGAACGCTCCTGCTTTGCCAGACAATTAACTGGCTGAAATAATGTTTGTTAAATCAGAGTTGCCTGCGGCGGGCCGAGCTTAAAAAACCGGCAGGGGACTCCTTGTATTTTTGATTTTAGAAGTCTGATTTTTGATCGTTGTTACAGAACAAAAAACATACATTCAAAAAAGCAAAAACCATTAAAATCATTCTACATTCTGAATCTGCTCGCGGAGTTTTTCAAGCTCAGACTTAACTTCGACAACGAGATGGGAAACATCTGTGCTCGATGTCTTTGAGCCTATGGTGTTGAATTCCCGTCCGAATTCCTGGACAAGAAAATTCATTTTCCTGCCTGCTGGCTCGGCTCCGTACATGGTTTCAAGGAAAAGAGCCACATGGCTCCTCGCCCTTACTATTTCCTCTGAAATATCAGTCTTGTCAGCCATAAATGCTGCTTCCTGAATGATCCGGTCAGCATCGAGTTCTATGATCCCCTTGGTCAGGTTTTTTATTCTCTCGACAAGCTTTTCTCTGTATATTTGAGGAAGCTCGGCTGAAATCTTCTCAATTTTGTCAATCGAAACATCAATGAAATCAATTCTTGCCTTTAAATCTACCTGAAGATTCTCACCTTCCCTCTTTCTCATTTCCATGAGCTCTTTTATTGCTGAAGCAAGGGCGTCCTCAAGCGGAACCCAGTATCTTTCAACAGGGAGATATGTTTCCTGAAAACGTATGATGCCACCGCCCGAGATTACGTTCTCAAGGCTGACTTCCTGCTTTATTCCAAGTTCGTCTCTTATGCCTGTCATGGCCTTGTAATATGCTTTAGCCCTTAATATATCGACTTCATAATTTTTTACGTCTTCCGAAGTCTCGTTTATGTTAACTTTCAGCTCCACCCTGCCACGGGAAATTCTCGAAGACACATATGCCCTGATTTTTTCCTCAAGCTCGGACGGGCCTCCGTATATCTTAACCGACAGATCAAGACTCTTGCTGTTGTAAGTCCTGATAACAACTGAGGCCGATGCGCCTTCCGCCATTTTTTCGGCCTGGGCAAATCCGGTCATACTTCTAATCATATTTTACCTAATCCCATTTTATCCTAATCATATTTTATCAGGCCTCTTTTCCATCTTGAATTTCTCAAGATCAAACCTGTATTTTGCCCTTATTCTTTCAAGATATCCTGTCATCTCCTCTTTTACATAATCAGGATAAGTCCACGGCAGAGACTGAAAGCCCTTTCCTCTGTAGATGAGGGTCAGGTCAGCATAAATCCCTTCTCCCACATGAATCCTGTGGGAGAAATTTTTGCCGGTAGCGAGAACAAAACGCTCTGAAAGCATGTAGCCGGGATCTATATTGATTCGCCTGTTTCCTGAAATCAGGTATTCTTTTTCAAGATTATTCGTGGCTTTCTTGATTTCAGACAGATCAAGCTGCTCAATCAATTTTTCAAATGAAACAAGCCTTCTCCACAAGGGATGTCCCATTTCTTCCTCATAATAATCTGTGTCTCCGAACGGAAGCCAAGCAGAAATCATGTCATAACCACCGAAAAGAGTCCCAAGCTTTTCCAGAAGCTCTCCGAAAAGAGTTCTGTCCTGCATATAGGCTCCCATCACAAGCTTTGCCTTTTCAGGTGGTTTTGGAACGCTCATCGAACTCCCGGAAATCAGTCTTTTAAGGGTTTTGCCTCGTCAATCAGCATAATAGGAATATCATTCCTGATCTCGTAAACAAGTCTGCATGCATTGCATATTAGGCCGTCGCCTTTTTCATTAAGAATTACATCACCCTTGCATTTAGGACAGGCAAGTATTTCAAGAAGTTCCTTTTTTATGGCCATTGTCTTCCTCCGTAATAAATATTTCAACAGGCATGTCATACCTGATAAGTTCAGATAAGGATCAGTGCCGCCACCGTCTGTGGGTCCAGAACCAGTTCTCCGGAGCTGCCCTGACATGCTTTTCAATTATCTGGTTAAATCGTCTTGTATTGTCAATAATGTCAGCCGAAGTATCCCCCGACTTTGTCAGTTTGACTGGCTTGTCAAAAATGACCCTGTACCTGCCGTCAGGCATTCTGTAATTAAATGCAGGCACCACACATGCGTCATATCTAAGGGCCAGGAGGGCAGCTACTTTGTTGGTAAGGGCCGGTCTTCCGAGAAAAGGGACATCGACGGCCTGACTCCCCGAGGCTTTCTGGTCAAGGAGTATACCCACACTCTCCCTGCCTGCAAGAAGCCTGCGCATTATCCCCCCTGCATCGTACTTGTTAAGAACCCTGTTTCCACTTATTTCCCTCAGCTCATTTGCAATACGCCCCATCGGCTCGTAATCAAGGGGCCTTGCAATAACATTCAGAGACTTTCCGAACCTAATCGGCACAGAAACAGCCATCAGTTCCCAATTTCCCATGTGAGCCGTAATAAGCATTACGCCTTTGTTGCTTTCAAATGCCTTTTGCAGATTATATGTGCCTTCAAATAAAACAAAATCATCCAGATTGCTTTTTTTGAGTCTGAATATTCTGGGTATATCAAATAACAGTCTTGCAAACTGAATAAAATGCCGCTCTCTTAGATCAAGGATGTCTTTTTCGGGAAGACTCATCCCATAAGCGCTCCACATATTTTCAAGGGCTATTTTTGCATGCCTCTTGTCAATTCTAAGCCAGA
Source organism: Desulforegula conservatrix Mb1Pa (assembly GCF_000426225.1). Taxonomy (NCBI): domain Bacteria; kingdom Pseudomonadati; phylum Thermodesulfobacteriota; class Desulfobacteria; order Desulfobacterales; family Desulforegulaceae; genus Desulforegula; species Desulforegula conservatrix. The sequence continues at coordinate 20,150 of NZ_AUEY01000008.1, read as the reverse complement.
GCCTGCCGATAATCCCCGACAAAAAGCCATATGACTCAGGAGGAATAAGGGACATCAAATTTATAATTGTTCTCAGAATAAAAAACTGGATATTTTCAAAACAGCCGGGTTTTGTTTCCATTTCTTCACCTGTATAATATCAAATTCCTATTACCCTTGCCGCAGCCTTCTCAAATGTAAAGTTTCTTGCCTTAAGCGCGGCGCCAACAGCTATTTCCCTGCATTTTTCCGGGTTTGAAAGAAGGTGCTCAATTATTTCATCTCTCTCCTGATCACTCTTGTACCAGACAATATCCTTCCAGTTTTCAAAATGGTTCTCTATTTCTTTGACATATGGAACCAGATGAACAGCACAGGCGAGCATGGTATTTGCCGTTCTGTTTGAAAGATAAGCAGCCATCTCTGAATATCTGTTACAGTTTTTATCTCTGCACACACCCTTACTGTAGGTCCCTGTCCTTTCAACTGCTACACATTTGTCGCCGTCTGAATTTCTGCAAAGAGGGCCTGCAGGGTCTGCCATTACAATCCAGCTATTGGAGCAGACATCTGCATAGTCTTTATCGTAATAGACATGATAAGCGCCGAACTCAGGCGGCCAGTCATTTCCATAGACCTTCATCCCAAATTTTTCTCTTAAGAAACTTACAGCTGAGAATCTGTCCCTGTTGTAATTATTTCCTATGAAAACCAGATTGTTTTCCTTTACAGGATTCCATTCCCTTTCAAGCTCGGCCGGAACAGGACAGACAAGAAAATTATACCGGGAATCCTTTACAAAGCTCATATTGGTCATGAAGAAAGCATCCACGTAGTTTTCTATGCTGTTGTAATATTCTTCGATATTATATCCGTCGCCGTAAAAAAAAGTGATTCTCGCTTCAGGGAATGTTTCCCTTGCCCATTTAACAAAATCAGGGGGCATCTTGCGAGGTGTTTTGGCGCTACCTCCAAAATGAATGCAATCAGGAGCAAACGACAGCATATCCTTTTTGACCCTGGCTTTTTCAAAAAAACCGGTCAGCCTGTTTTTCATCCTGTTTATATCAAATATGCGGACGTCACCGTATTCTTCGAATGCACGGAGCCAATACCCATTGGAATTAACTTTTATATTCTTGAAATTGTCAAAATAGTAGATTTTTTTTTTCAATTTCCTTCCCCGCCTCTTTCGGATCTCCCTGAACGCAGAGCCACAGAAATAGCCGCGAGAAGAAGATAATAATAATGAAGCCTGATATTCTTGAACAAGGTTGAGTTTGATACCGAGAAAACCATGTAACCTGCTATGAAAATTACTCCAACCCAGAAAAGAGGTTTGGAAGGATCTTTACCTGAATAAATGTAAAGAATATACAAGGGCAATAAATAAGCTGTCATCACAAAAATAACAAGGCCCGGAATCCCGCTGCATGTTGCGACCGTCAGGTAGTCATTGTGAGGATACTGATAAATGCCTATTGCCTTGTCTGCCTTGCCGGTTTCGATGTATTCCAGAATTTTACCGTGGTATCGTCCAGGGCCTACGCCCAGAAGTGGATGGTGTTCAATCATATCCAGGGCGACCCTGTACATTTCCAGCCTTCCGCCAATACTTATGAACCCGCCGTCTGCACTTGTATTAAGGTCATCCAATCCATAAAAATATTTTTTAACTGCACTACCGGTTTCTGATAGCCTGTTTTGAATAATCGAACCATCCACAGATCTGCTAATGATGAATACGGCAACAAGCCCTGAGATAAGAGCAATAAGAGTATGGACGGGCTTTATAAATTTCTTGCAATTAATCAGAGTGATCACGGAAAGCACCGGAATCGCAAGCCACGCGCCTCTTGATCCTGAAAGAACAGATCCTGTCAGACCCAGAAAAAAAGCTGCTACAGGCAAAAGAACCAGACTGTTTCGTTTTTTTTTAAAATAAATAAGGCCGTTTAACGAAACAAAGGCCGAGATGATCGAAAAGCAACCGAAACTGATGGGATTACCTCCGCCGCTGACCCTGAATACCTCAGGACTGATCATCTTTAAGGCTATTGCGTATATTCCGGAACTAAGTGCTGCAGCAACAGCGCCCCACCAGATGATCTTTTCAGGAACCCCTGTTCTCTTCATTAAAATCAGAAAAGGAACGAAAAAAAGAAAACGAAGCTGCTTGTCAAAGTATTCAAGCTCGGATGTCGAAATTTCGAGGAGCCTTCCACCAGCAACAAGCGACAATGTTGAAACTGCCAGCGCTGTTAAGCCCACCTTTAAAAAAAGAATCTCGCATGCGTGGTCAGACAGTTTTCCTTCCTTCCTGTCCCTGAAAAGAATGACACTTCCGCAGATCATCATTACAAGCATTGCCAAAGTAAAAGAATGCTTTATAAAAAGGACGCTTGTCGGATAAATTGCAACCAGAATCCATACGAAATATTTCTTTACCAGATCATTGACCTGGTCTTTAGTGTATTCTTTTCCAAGAGCCTTAATCATCAAAAGCCCTTTCTCTTGCTCAAAATGGCTGAAGATACAATATCAGACAGCTGTTTTTGAAGTATTGCCCGTGAGAAAAATATTTCATAAAGGCTTTTTGTGTTTCTGCCTCTTTCCTTAAGCATAGACGGCGCTCTCATCCATTCCCTGATTTTAGCAGCAAGTGAAGCAGCAGAGCCAGGCTCCACCCAGCCTATGACATCAGATTGTAAAAGCCCATTAGGATATGAGACAGCTTTTTGGGTAATGATCGGCTTGGCCATGGACATGGACTGAAAAAACTTGTTGGGAATAACCATGCCTGATTTTTTTGTGCCTCCGAATACGCCAAGAAGGATATCGGCCCGTGCAATTCTTGATGGCAGATCTTTATATGAAACCGGTTTTTCAAAAAAAACAGAGGGCGCGTTTGCTGCTGTCCTTTCGAGACCATCCCTGCATGGCCCATTTCCAAGAAGTACCCATCTTATGTTAAGATCTGATGTCATCTTTGCAGCCTCCACAATGACATCCACTCCGTGAAGTTCCAAAAAACTGCCGTAAAACAAGATTTCCATGGCATCAAAGGAAGGCCTTTCGCATAAATCATTTCCATACAGGCAAGGATTGAAAACAGCCTCTTCTGCACCCACATAAAGAATCTTAAGTTTCCTTGGATCAACACCGAGATACTGGCGGAAAAAATCCGCATGGGCCTCGGTATCACCCACCACAATATTTGCGCGGGAAAACAACTGTTTCTCTTTATTTCTTGATTCAAGCGACTTTCTATGCCACTCAGGCCATTTTTTTTTCTCGAATACATCCTTTTCATAGGCTGAAATAAGAGGATCAAAAATCAAAGGAACATTCCACTGTCTTGCTTTCATGCTGGCGTGGATCACATCTCTTTGCCTGAAGTTAGCAACCCAGACAAGATCAGGCTTAGGTATATTTCTTAAAAAAGACTCCAGATATCCGAAGTCGCTTGATATGGGCTTGAATTCATAATTGGTCCAGCCAAGTGATTCAAAAAGAGACCACACCATCCGGTTTCTGGAGTATCCCGAATCATGTCTGCCCCACCAGAGAACATTCTTCTTATCCGGCTTACCAGGCTGTTTTTTTTTAATTATTTCTGAAAAAAGCATAGATTAGTCTGCAAAACGAATGAAAGGTCAAAAATCAATCAAGCACAATCATTTCTCTATATGGATAATTGCCGCGCCCTTTTCAAAATTCAGGTATTCAAGGCTGGTGAATCTGAACTTGTTTTTCCACATTTCCACAGCCTGCTGCTCATCCTTTCGTTTCACATCGTCCAATATTATGAGACAGTCATTCGAAAGCCTGTCATACAGGACAGGAAGAGCGGGAAACCTGGCATATTCCTGAACATTGTTGGGCGGCCCGTCCACAATCAGAAGATCTATGGGGATATCCCCTGTATCGATCAAGGCTGTGTCATACCACAGCCAGTCCTTGCCATCTATTTTAACGTTTGAAAGCGGCGCGTGGATCACGGTCGCAATATCATCCAGGCCATGGGTTTTTAGAAGCTCCCGAGAGATTTCGGCGTACTTGCCGTCATGCTCAAGTGCTATCACTTTCCCGCTTCCGATGCGTCTGAGGCAATATGCTATCATTAAAGTTGAAACACCGCTGGATGCCTCAACAACAAGCCCGGGTTTTCTGTTAAGAACGACTTCCGATATCTTTTTTAAAAGATCAGGAGAAGCAGCAAACCCTCTTGTGGTTGGCATTGGATAGTCAGGTTTTATTGTAAAAAACAGGGAAAGAAGTGACTCAATCTGCTTGAAATGATTTTCAAAATACACGGGCTGGTTTTTAATATTAATGAATATGGCAATATTGAATCCCAGAATGGCGAGGCATGCAAGAAAATAACTGCCCACAAAAACCTTTTCGCATATTACAGCTATTAAAAAAAGAGAGATTCTTATTGTGTATTTTAGTGTTTTTTTATCCTTGAAGATGGCCAACTTGTTTCCCCTGAAAATATTTATTGTTTATGAACCTTCACGTCGTCTATCGCACCGGCTGCATTTATTTTAAAACTCATATAACCGCTTCTGCCATATGCGGCAACGCCGTTCAAATAATATAGACCTTTTTCCTGTCCCGGATTTATGATCTCAAGACCAAACAACTCGGCAAGGTAATTGCCAAGATCATAATGAGTCACAACGCCGAGGGACTTCATCTTCCCTTTGAATTCTTCATCTTTACCTGTACCGTAATAGATGAATGGTACCTTGTAGTTTTCCATGTCCAGGTGATTATGGCCCCAAAGGCCGTTTTCACCAAACATCTCCCCATGGTCAGAGGTGATAAAAACATATGATGTCCACTTATCCGAAAGAGATTTGAAATATTTTATGATTTCGGAATACAGCCAGTCGCTGTAAAGCATGGAGTTATCATAGGAGTTGACCTGATAAACTTCCCTTGGCTGATTCTCTATCAGGAACACATTGAATTCAGGCCTGTGGCTGTAATTCGACGAATATGGGGCATGGGCATTTCTCTGATGAAGTATAATAAAATTTCTGTCAGAAAGCTCAAGCCCCTTGGCAAGTTCGAGAATCCCATCATCTTTTTTCTGTTTAAAAAGATCTTCATTGTTATCAAATGCAGCTACATAATCAATATATGAAGCATTCACGCCATTGAGGCAGTTTATGTTCTGGGCAGAAATATAGAAAGTCTTGAACCCCTGGGATTTAGCGAGCTTAAAAAGATTGGCCGGTTGATTCTTGACCATGTTCATGTCAAGCGGATGATACTGAACATTATAAAAAAGGGGGAGAGATGATCTTGTTGCATTGGCAGCTGATATGCCGCTCTTGAAAATGAAATTGTCATCAGCCGAGGCGATGGCGTCAAGATTAGGGGTCGTCTTTCTTTCATATCCATACAGGGACATGTGATTTGAACTGGCGCTTTCCCCCATTACAACAACTATATTGATTTTCTCGGCAGGAGTTTTTTTCTTTTCTATTCTATATGCTTGAAAAGCTGGTCCTTTTGAGGCTTCGGCCGGTGGTATGAGCACAAAATTGACCCAAGCGTAATAGGTGTTAAGACTGTTTACAAGCGAAGGATCTGAAAGAATAGGAAAAAAACTGAAAATATCCTTTGAATCGCTATGCAGTTTCATCCTGATACCTGGAAACACCAGAATGAGAACAACAACCAGAGCCATGAAAGGTATTCTGAATCTTAAAGATCTGGTGAAATAAAGGACAAAACCGGCGCATAAATATGGAATCAGCACAATAATAGGGACAAAATAAAAACGACCGGCACTGGCAAATACCTCTTGCCCCACGTCAATGGCTTCAATGAACATCTGCTGAACCCAGAACGGATTTATAAAATCCCCGAAATATGCGAGGGAGCCATACTGGGTTATCTCAAGCACACCAAGCACTGCGAGCACTGATGCGATGAAGCCAAAGCTCCTGCATCCTGAAAGAACAAGGCCAAATGCAAAAAAAATCCAGAAATACTTTACATTGAACCATATCGTGTTGGTTGCCGCAAAATATTTGAATAACAGGCCTGGAAGCATAAGACAGAATGCGACCACAAGCGCGGTGATTGTATGAATAAGTATTTTTGAAAAAACGTTTTTCATTATAAAATTTCGTGACTATGTCTAATTTCCAGGTCGTAGGTCGGATTAGAGCGTCCTTTGCTCGTAATCATACATTGATCCGAACGCCTTCGGAGAGTCGCTTTTTGAAAAAAGCTCCGCAAAAACTTTTGGTTTACGGCGGCTGAATAGTTCATTAATAATTCGAGCTTTTTATGGGTGAATAGATCATGCGCTCCCAATCACAACTTAAAAAATGGACGAGGGGACATAAAAATATGAAAATCACCCGTTTTTCTTCATTTTTTTTGATATGGCCGTAAAATAAGCTTCTTCTGTTTTCCTGCACATTCTGTCAAGGGTAAAATATCTTTTAACCCTGTTTCTCCCCGCAATTCCCATTTGACTCCGTTTTTCAGCAGAAGAAAGCAGAAGCCCAAGACATTCTGAAAGACAAGAAGAATCACCTGGTCTGTAAAGCAGGCCAGTTATTCCATCAAGAACGGTTTCCTCAAAACCGCCTATTCTTGGAACCACCACTGGACGCTCCATTGCCATGGCCTCTACAGCAGTTCTGCCGAAAGCTTCCGGCCTTACAGAAGATGAAACCGCAACATCACATATAGACAGAGCAGCAGGCATGTCAGAGACAAATCCCCCGAATATCATCCTGTCTTTAATTCCATAAGAGGAGGCAAGAGACACCAGTTCACTCACATAATGAGGATTTTCGTGATGATCACCGACAAAAACGGCCGTCCATGGCTTATCTTTAAGTTCTGAAAGAGCTTTAATGAAAAGTTCCTGCCCCTTGAGCCTTGTGAATCTTGCCGGCAGCATTATCAATGGACTATGAGAATCATCAATCTGCCACTGTTTTCTTACAGCATTTTTTCGTTCTTCTGATACTGCATCAGCGGAAAAGCAGGAAACATCCACGCCCCTTGGAACTATGCGGATATTCCTTTTTGTTCCGTAGCATTCTGAAATATGCTCACTGATTATCCTGGATACAGCTATGACAATCTCACCCGAAGCCATGATAGCGCTGTAAGGATTAACAGAATGAAATCCGTGAAAGGTTGTCACGACAGAAGGTCTTTTTTCCGGCTCAATCATTTTAAGGGCCAGATATGCCACCCATGCAGGAACCCTTGATCTTAAATGAAGGATATCAGGACGCTCATCCTCAATAATTTTTTTTAAGGAAAAGCTGCTTTTGATGGTCATTGGAGATTTTGAGGCAACCTGAAGCCTTATGTGTCTTGAGCCTTCTGTTTCCAGCTCATTAACGAGCCTGCCTCCGGCCGAAATAACAATGGAATCGTGTCCCTTACCTACGAGATACTTACCAATCTCAAGCGTACCGCGCTCAACACCTCCGGAATTCAGTTCAGGAAGCATCTGTATAATTTTCAGTCTTTTTTCAGCCATCTGCTGATGATCTCCTCTGCACAGCGACCTGCCTCGTCAAAAGTTTCCATATTTTTTTCTATATCCGGGCTTTCCGGATAAAATGCAACGAGTCCGCGTGAAATCAAAAAGTCGAAACTTCTTTGGAACTTTACTGTCTTTTTCTTCCAGAGAACAGGAATAACACCGACTCTGCATCCGGCAGAAAGGGCCTCGTAAACCATCGAAATACTGTCGGCTGTTACCCATACGGTCTTGCATTCATCATACATGGACTCCAGCCACCCCCTCGGAGTAGAGGAAAATGGCCTGAATTCCGAACCTGTTGCATCTGTAATCTGCTTAAGTCCCACATCCATTGAATCAGGTGTTCTTGGTGATGTTGACACAGTCCATTTTATATCAGATCCTGACTTCAGTATTTTTTCGACATTTTCAAGAATAACGTCCTGATCCCAGTAATGACTTTTTTCATCTATTCCACCTATCAGAACAAGCCCTGCCGTTTTGTCATGATGTCCTCTGTCAATATTGATGCCAGGAGGCCCTGCAGTCTTGAAAACATTATTATTCTCAGACAAATCGTCGTGGACAGGGACAAAGCAAAGATCAAAAAAAGGAAGAAAAAATTTCTCAGGACTCATGCAAATGACAGCTTTGGCTTTTGAAAGGAGTTTTGCAGTAATTACGCAGATATGGGTTTTGCTGCCTGTGCCGATTACAATATCAAATCCTGAGCCGTTGTTTTCAAGATTTTCAGACTGCCTCTTATACTCAGAGATTGCCTTATAACTGCCGGCTAATCTATCTTTAACTTTTATTTCAAATACTTCTATTTCTGTTCTCTGAGAAAGAGCCCTTATAATCCCTGCTGTCTGTTTTTCATGTCCAGGCCTGCCATCAAGAAATGCCGCTATTTTCATCAGCCATTCAATCCTTTTTCAAGCAAACAGTTTTTAACTTTGCCAAGTATCCAGCCCTCGAATTCTTTTCTGTTTCTGCCGAAATCATGATCCACGCCAAGCACAAGCCAGCCTTTTCCATTTCCTGGGATATCTTCTGAAAATGCGGCAAGTTTGGCATGATCTTTTTCAGTGGTCACAATCGTGTCAGCGCCTGAGGCAATTGCTCCATTCACAATGTTTTTATAATCAGATGCTGAATAATTGTGATGATCATCAAAGGAAAGATAACCAGAAACAATCAAACCAGCTGACTCAATACCCCGAATAAATCCTGAATTGTCAGCAATGCCTGAAACCACAAAAACATTTTTAATTTTCTCGTATTCAGATGAACAAAAAGAAACATACTGTCTGTGCCTCGAATAAAAAACAGACTTCCCATTCAGCTCTTTTTTCAGCTTTTCATTCTTAATAGCAGGGTAAAGGCTGCGCGTCATAACAACAGCGTCAGCATCTGATAAGGCAGATAATCCTTCCCTCATCAGCCCTCTTGGAATGATGTAGCCATTACCCAAAGGTTTTTCCCAATCCATGAGGACAATATTGATATCCCTTTGAAGGGCAAGATGCTGAAACCCGTCATCCATAATAACAATATCTGTTCCGAGCTTCACGGCTTCAAGGCCTGAGGCGTATCGGTTTTTTCCGCAAATAACAGGAAGCCCTGTCCTTTTAGCCATCATATAAGGCTCGTCACCTGCTTCTGATGGGCTCGCAAAAATAGTTTTGCCATCTGAAACAATGCCGCCATTTTTTTCAAAACCGCCTTTGTATCCCCTGCTTATGATTGAAACCCTATAGCCATTTCTTGTTAAAAGTCCGGCAAGATAAATAGTCATAGGGGTTTTACCGGAGCCGCCAGCTGTAAGATTTCCCACAGAAACAATCACGCATGGAAGTTTTTTAGATTTTACCACGCCTTTTACGTAAGCCGTACGTCTAAAAAAAAGTACGATTCCATAAACAAGGGAAAGTGAGTAAAGAAAAAACGCGAGGCTTTTATAGCGAGGCTTTTCCGCCTTCAAAATATTTTCAATTATATTTTTCATAATCCTTCTTCAGAATCGAAAAGATCTCGTTTGAACAGGCTTTGGCCACACCTTTTTCAACGCAGGACGCTTCAAAAGCTCTTTTGCCGGTTTCAGCAAGTTTTTCATTATCAGAGACAAGATCAAGCAGCCTTTGGGATAAGTCATCCGCAGAAACGACCTCAAAGCCCCCCCCTGCCGAAACAATGGCGCAGGCAATTTCCCTGAAGTCGTTCATGTATGGCCCGAACATGACAGGCTTTTCAAAAGAAGCCGGCTCCAGAGGATTATGGCCGCCAAGGTCAACGAGGCTTCCCCCGATAAATGCGACATCACATACTGAGTATAGTTCAAGAAGGCGTCCAAGCGTATCCACGATTATTATATCTTTGCGTCCATCCCTGATGTTGTCACCAAGAAAACCCGTGCTGTATCCATTTTTTTCAAACAGTTCTGAAATGTCAGAGGACCTTGATGGGTCACGGGGGGCAATTATGAATAATATTCCGGTTTTTGTGCCAGCCATTTTTGAAGATACTCTTTCGTAGACATCAAGAAGTATCTCCTCTTCCCCGGAATGGGTGCTTCCTGCAACAAAAATCATTTTTGATTCATCTATTCCAAAAAGTTCGGTTTTTGAAAGATTTTCAGAAATATCCGCCCTGTAATCCCTGTCAAATTTCAAATTCCCGGTTCGTTTAATCTTTTCAGAACATATTCCTATCCCAGAGAGTCTTTCTTTGTCTTCATTCGTTTGGGCCAGTACAAGGTCAAAGCAGTCAAAGAAAGGTCCGATTATATGCCTGAATGTGTAATAACCGCTAAAGCTTCTGTCCGAAACCCTTGCATTGGCCCATATAAGGGGTATTCCCTTTTTTTTTACGGTCCATACAAAATTCGGCCATATGTCATTTTCAATGATTATTACAGCGGTCGGCCTAATGGCGTTCAAGGCTTTTTTTACTGATAAGGAAATGTCAAAGGGGAAATAAAAGACAAGAATGTTTACGTCCTGAAACATTTTTTTTGCGGTCTGGTAGCCTGTGAGAGTTGACACTGAAAATACAAGAGGGATTGATAATTCTTTTGAAAGGCTGTCCACCAGAGGCTTTGCAGAAAGGGTCTCTCCCACGGAAAGGCCATGAATCCATATGCAGCCTTCATTTTCGTTGATTCCTTCAGGAATCTTCAGCCATATCCGCTCAAGAAATATTGTCCGCCATTTTTTCATGTATAAAACAAGAAGCCCCAACAGAGGGAATGAAACAGTCAAAAGGCATACTAAAATAAAATTATAGAGAAAAATCCAGATAGACACTTTTGATGGTCATCCTTCCGGGGACAGGAAAAAATAAGCGGAAGCCATGAAAAAAACAAAATTGGAGGCCCAAGCAGCTATTATTGCCGGAAGCATCCCTCCATAGCCCATGGAAACTGAGAAACCGTTAAGCGTCCAGTAAAGAAATAAAACGAAAATGCCAAGCCCGACGGATATAGAGATTTTCTCCCTGAATTTCCTCATGGAAGCTATGGAAACAGCAGCTATGGCCATTATGAAAACAGAGAAAGGGAAAGATATCTTTGACATGAAATCGACCCTGTACAAAGTGGCATCGTATCCATCTGCTTCAACTTTATTGATGTATTTATAAAGATCGCCGATACCCATTTCTTCGGATTTGACCGAGGCAGCCCTTGCTTCTTTGGGTGTAAAACCAAGATCCATCGAAAGGGTTTCATCAGACAGAACGCTCACAGATTCCTGTCCATCGGTTAAAGAAATGGTCATAATATCCTTGAGCTTCCATTTTCCCTCTATAAATTCACCGCTTGAAGCGTCAACCCTCAAAGATGGCTTAAATCCCTTATCAAACCGATATAGAGATATTCCATGAATCGTCTTTGAGGCTGGCTCATAATAACTTACATGGACAATCTGCCGGTCTCCCCTGATCCATATATTCTTCTTGCCGGTTGTTATGGCCGAGGATTTTCTTATCTCAAAATCCCTAATCTTATTTGCCTTGGCCGTTGTAACAGGCGACACCACTTCTGATATAAAAAACATGAAAAAAGCAACCGCTCCGGCAAGTATAAAAGTCGGCACAAGCATATATGTCGGACTGACTCCGCCACTCTTAAGGGCAACTATCTCATTATGCCTGTTCATCAGACCAAAAACAGCAACTACAGCTATCATGAAAGCTGCGGGGGTAAGCTGGACAGTCATCATGGGGAGTTTGAGAAGAACATAATAGAATGCTCTTACCAGGCTTATCTTAGCGGCAAAAAACTCGTCCATATTTGACAGATAATCAACTGCCGCAAAAAGAATAAGAACAAGAATATTGATCATCAGAAAAAAGAAAAAAATCTGCCTGATGATATATCTGTGTATTATTGACAGCATTCCCTATGCCTCCGATCCAAGTCTGGAAAACTTAGACTTTAAAAAAGCATAGGCTTCCATGAAAGGAGCTTCGAGTGCCACGGGCTTTTCCTTTGCGACCCTTCTCATGAAATATATGCCGCAGCAGAGGGTGACGATGTTTGGCACCCACATACCCAGGGCAGGATGGTATGCGCCGGACTCTCCAAAAGACCATCCTGCAGTAAGCAAAACATAATAGATTGCAAAAAAAATGATCCCCTGTGTGATCCCCCTTGATTTTTTCCTCGACATCCCGGAAAGACCTAATGGCAAGGCAAGAAGCGCAAGAACGACAGAGGCAAACGGCATGGTAAATTTTTCATTCATCTTCATGACAATCTTATAATAAAGTTTGTCTTTTTTCGTATGGTCTTTCAAAACGCCGAGCATATCTGTAAAATACATTTCTTCAACGCTTTTCCACTTATCTTTTTGCTTCGTATCCTTCTGACCGTTACGGAGGTGAATATCATAGACGGTAAAACTTCCTGAATTGGCGGTTTTTTTCACCATATTCGAACTGAGCATATTGCCTCTGTAAAGACGCAATGTGTGTAAACCCTTTGCAGGATCACTTATGAAATAGCCCTCCGGAGCTATTATGGCTATAACGCCTGCATCAGGAGACCTGCTGTCTTCAATGAAAACATCCTTCATGCGCCCGGTTTCCTTGTCGATCTCGTTGACATAAAGCATGATATTATCAAATCTGTCGTTAAAAACCCTGGGCTTCAGCTCAAGATTGGCAGCCATTGTAATGAGCTGTTCTTTCATATTCCTGAAAGACTGCTTGCCCCAGGGCAACCCGTAAAAAGTCATTATCCCTGTCAGAACGGCAGCAAAAAGGCTGAACGCTATAACCGGAGGAATAAGCCTGTAAGGGCTGACACCGCCAGATCTTATTGCTATTATCTCATTGTCGCCGGAAAGCCTCATGAATGAAAGAAGCACTGCGGCCATTACTGATAATGGTATTGTGAACTGTAGAAAAAAAGGAGATGAGTATAAAAGAAGATAGAATATGTCAGTCAGGCTTGTCCTGTAATTGACAATGAGTTCGGCAATATCAAGTACCTGGCTCATGAGAAACACAAAGGTAAAAAAAAGAAGATTCAGAGCAAAAGGAAAAAAAAGCTCCCTGAAAATATATTTGTCTAATATTCGCATTTAAAATCTGGGTCAAACCTCATAAGGCAAATTAACGCTCAGGATCATTCATCTCCGAATCCAGAAACTCTTCGGCATCTTCTATGGTATCGGCAGCTGCGGCTGAATAACCGGCCGAAAGCCTGCTGGCTCTTTCAAGCTGCATCTGGCCCCTTTCAAAAGTGCTGTTTATTACCCTGACAACCTTTGTCATACCTGCCTGCCAAAGTATTATCTGGGCCTGGATAAGAAGATCTTCATCATTTTCGGATATCGGTGTGTAATTACGGATATCTGTAAGGCATGAAAAGCCTCTCTGAAGCTTTTTGCACTCCCTTTCTATATCATTGACAATGCCCCGGACTTCATCCCTGTTGCCGTGCTCAAGACATATGTAAATCCTGTTCTTCCTGATATCAGCGCGAATCTCGTTCATGTATGCTCCGTTCAGCCAAACAGTTGTCAACACCCTTTGCAAACCCATAAAGAGTTTTTTATCTATCATATTAAAATTAAAACCGATAGCTAAAATTTAAGGAGACAATGACCATGATATGATCGAAGTTCTTAATACCGCAGAAGAAATAAAGACAAGGCTAAGCCATATAAAATAAGGAAATTCATTGGCTTTTATGAATAAACAGAAAGTATTGAGGTAGACAAGGTCGCAAAAAGGCAAAAAACGCGTGGGTCATGCCGAGCTGGTAAGGCATCAAGTATCTTCAGATACTTCTGGGGTTCAGGCTCCCGGTTTCCAACCGGACAGACCCCGCCGGAATGACGAAATTCGGCCTTTTTGCGACCAGTCTCTAAATCTGATGGTCTCGCAAAAAGTCAAAAAAGGTGGCGGCGTCATGCCGGGCTTGATCCGGCATCCAGTATTATCAAATACTTATAGATTAAGACCTTCGCCGGCATGACTAAAATTGGATTTTTTGCTACGTTGTCACACCTTGAAGCTTTCAACAATTTCTTTCAAAGCCCCGGACATTTCTGCAAGATGATCAGAACTTGCAATTATGGTTTTGATGCCATTTGAAATATTTTTTGACGCAGTATCCACCTTAAAAATGTCCTGCGCTATTTCTCCGGCGACAAGTGCCATCTGGCTTACACTTGTGTTAGCGTCATAAACATTTTTTGCGACATTATTAATATTTGAAGCAATTTCCCTTGTTGCCGTGCTCTGCTCCTCTATTGCCGAGGCTATGGTCGATACAATGTCACTCGTTTCAGAAATTATGGAAGCAACGCTTGCGATGCTTGCAACAACGGTTTCAGTCGAAGACTGAACGCCATTGATCTTTTCCCTTATTTCATCTGTTGCTGTTGATGTCTGCCGAGCAAGTTCCTTAATCTCATTTGCCACAACGGCAAACCCTCTGCCTGCCTCTCCGGCCCTTGAGGCTTCAATTGTGGCATTAAGAGCAAGAAGATTTGTCTGTCCTGAAATATCTGTAATCACCTCCGTGACCTGCCCAATATCTTTGGCCGCGCCGCCGAGGGCATTCATATGCTCGCTGATTTTTACAGCCTGGGTTCTGGCGTCCTCGGTTATCTTCCTTGCCTTTTCAGCACTCATTGCAATCTCATGAATGGTTGAGCTCATTTCCTCAGTAGCGCTTGCGACACTGCCCAGTCTGCCTGATGCGCTGTCCATACCAGAGGCGACACCAGAAGCGCTTACGCTCATCTCTTCTGCCGCAGCAGCGACAGTTTCGGCGATTTTTGCCGCCTCATTAGCGCCAGCAGCCATACTGCCTGATATTTCAGTAAGATCGCCCGACGCATTTTCCAGGGCTAATGTTTTTTCATCAAGGTCCCTGATTATGGTACCAAGATTATCAGCCATGGAATTCATTGCTCCTGCGAGATCTCCTATCTCGTCGTTGCTGGTAATCGTGACCCTGTTGGTCATATCCCCTTTTTCCATGAGCTTGACCATATCGATTGTTTTTTTAACAGGTCTTGTGATTGAAAGGGCGAGGGAAAGGCCAAAAAAAAGTGAAAATACAAAACCGCCAAAAACTCCTAAACCCGAGACTGTTTTAGAGATGACAGCATTTTTTCTTGCTTTTTTGCCGGCATTATCCGCTTTTTGGCTATTCAGGGCTATGATTTTTTCTATGAATTCTATGGAAGCTTTTTCCTTTGGCCGGCAGACCGTATAGATCTGTGTTGCCATTTTGGTCCGAAGCTCTTCTGCGTCCTTAACTTCGGAATCTATCTTGGCGACAATGGAATTCAAGGCCTCATCCAAAGGCCTGTCGATACCTTTCAGCATCTTGTCCACAACTCGGTATGAATCAGGGTTTGAAGAATCATATGATTTCAGGGCATTTCTATATTTGGAGCCAAGCTCAGCATGCATGGCTATTATGGCGTCGACATCTCCGGCACCAAGACCGGCAGCTGTTGCAAGCTCTTTAAGCTTGATCAGTCCGTCTTTGACCGCTGCCTCATTGGCTTCGAAACCTTTTAGATATTTATCAAAGTTCTCCTTGTCATAGCCCCTGAGAAGAATATTTTTCCATTCCTGAACCTGAAGTTTGAAGCTGACGAAAACCCTCATTCCAATCAGATCAGCTTTCTGTATGACTTCATAATAAGAAGCTTTCTCTGACATGGGATCGCTAAAAAAAGGCTCCATTTTTTTACCATACTGCCTGGCAAGATCAAAAAAAGCGTCATTTGCAATTTTCCACTCACCAACGAGTTTTACAAAATCAGCCCATATTTTTGCTTCATCCCCTTCTTTCGGCACATTTTCGTAAACTTTCCATGCGTTTCTGTAGCCAGCCCTGGCTTTATCCAGATTTTCGAACTGTCTGAGATAAACTTCTTTCGTTATATGCGGGTTTATAAGGTTTCGTTGAACTGTCCTTATGCTTTCAAATTCTTTTGACACTATCCTCACAGAGTCGACACTGGGAAGGCTCACATCGAGTATTTCCCTCATGCTTGATGTCAGTGAGGCAAGCCCCCAGAAAAAGAAAGCACCGACAACAAGCGGAATAAATGCGGAAAGAATTCCTCCTCCGACCAGTTTTTTATAAAGGCTTATATTACTCAACAATCTCAACATGAAACTTCCCTCTCCCTCCCTATTTCTTAAGAACTTAAACATAATGGTCTCGCAAAAAGTCAAAAAAGGCATCAGCGTCATGCCAGCCTGCGCCGGAATGACACAAATCGGACTTTTTGCGACCTTGCCAAACATAAAAAACACTAAAAAATGGTGTTCATCATAAAGTACAAAAAAACACAGCGTCCCCAGACGTTAAGCCTTAAAAAATTAAGATCCGGAGCCTGGTTTTACATTTAGAAAAAATTTTGGTTGTATCAGAATGTTTTTACAGTAAAATCAGATATTTATTCCAAAAAATCGGGCAACCGTCCTAAAAAAACAGAAACACAAGTGAGGCAGATAATTACCCCTTATGCATCAGTAAACAAATATAAAAAGATCAAGAAATAATAACGTTCCTTGCTTCCCTTGCCATATCTTTTACTTCTTCTGAAACGTCTGATTTGACTATTTTTGATAAAAACTCACTGGCATTTCTGTTTCTTATCTCGCTAAGAACCTGAATTATGTCTCCCTTGACATTGTCATCAACCTCAAAAAATCTTTCCGCAAGCGGAGATATCAGCATAGCCGCAATATCAGGCCTGCTTTCACAGAGAGTCTCCGCAGCGACCATAGCTCCGAGCCTTACAGGCCATTTCTCGTGCAGAAGAACGTCTATAAAAGAAGGAAATACATGGTTTTTTTCAATCATCATTCTGGCAATATCCAGAGCCTTGCCGTCAGCAATCATATTCTCAAAGGAGTCTGCGCCGAGAGAGGCTGGGTCGCGAGTTACCATCGCAGCCAGAATATCATTGATAGGTATGGATCCTGACCATCTGAAACCGTCGCAGGAAACAACAGTAGGCACGGATCTGATATCATATTTTTCCGAAAGTTCAGGGTAGAGTAGTCCGTCTATAACCCTAACAGTAATTTTGGGATTGAATATGGCAAGCGGAGCAATCTTTCTCACTGCATCAGGGCAGAAAGGGCACTGTTGGCCGATGAAAATATCTATGGCGCATGGGATATCCACAAGAATTGCCTGGTCAGAAATCTCCCTTGGAACATGGGCGGCGGCCTTTCCTGAAAGCAGATCAAGAAAAGGAAGAAGTTCCTTTTCGCCTGGAACCGCATAATATTTTATCTGCTGATTTATCCTGATATGGGAAAAATCACCTTCCATAACCTTGTGGGTATGAACATTGACTATTCCGGCATGTCTTTCAATCAAGTCGCAGAATTTTTTAAGAAGCTTGCCTTGTTCGTCGTTTCCATGGTGCAGATCAATAATCAAATGTTTATCAAGACTGGATTTCCAGTCTTTAATTACGGCAATATCAAGTTCCATATAAGACACTCCGTTTTTTCAGAAAAATATTTGGTAAATCCGGTTTAGATACTCTATTCTTGAGATAAAATAAAGGATTCTCAAAGAGAACATTTTTTTTATCATGACAAGGTCGCAAAAAGTCCGATTTCCGTCATTCCGGTGCAGGCCGGAATCCAGAAGTAATTGAAAATACTGAATGCCGGATCAAGTACGGCATGACGCCAAAGCCTTTTTTTTGAATTTTTGCGAGACCATCAATCATATTAGATAGTATTTTATAGCAGCATGCAAAGCTGCGGTTGAACCTATATGAAATAAGGTTTCCTCTATGCCCATGAAAGAGTATTACAGAATTCTTGGATTGAGCGAATCCGCTGATATGGCGGAACTCAACGAACGCTACAGAAACAAAATAAAACTGTTTCACCCTGATCTTTTTGCAGGAGACCCTGAAAAACAAAAAAAGGCGAATGAGAAAACTAAAGAAATCAATCACGCCTATTCTGAACTAAAAAAAATCATAGCGAAAAGGCCGCCCTCCAAAACAAAACAGGATGATACAGAGGGAGCAGATGCAAGGCACAGGGATGCTTTGAATAATTTTGATTTTTTTGGCTCCGTTTATAATTTTATTTCTAAACTGACTAAAAAAAATGTTTCCGGCAGCGCCCCTGACAGCTCTGAAAATAATTCAAAAATAGCTAAACAACCAAGGTCACAATTCAGGGAAGTACTAAAAAACAAAATGGAGACAACACAGCAGAGAAAACCTTCTGCCACTTCATATTCAAAAACGTACAGGGAACTTCAGAAAAAAAGAGCCCTATATGGAAACAGGCAGAAAGACGGCAGTAATGAAAAGGGACCGATAAGCCCGGTATCCGCTGTCCAGGGCATTAAAAACAACAGGGTTCAATGATTCTTCAAGTACCAGCGGCCTTTTACAACTTTTTACAAATTGATTTTTCCCGGTTTTTAATCTACACATTCATAAAGAATGGAGGTGGATTCATGAAATCTTCGAGTATTTATTACAATGCGCAGATAATTGCCTCTGCCATCAGACTAATCGATCACAAAAACTCAACCCCGCCAGGGATTGACGAAATATGCATTTTAACAGGATTCTCTGCTGAACATTCCGGATTCATATGCAAAAAAATGATTGATGCAGGGGCACTGTCATCAGTTGATACCCCAGATGGCCCACGATACTTCATAGACAATCATCTCAGGCTCGAAGACCTTCCAAAAGAAGAAGCTTCGGACAAAATGAACGAGGAAATCCAGAAATTCAAATCAAGAAAGGACGACCTTTCAAAAAAGGTGGAGGAATTTCAGGAGAAGCAGAAAAAAAAGCAGCAGGAACTTTTTGCCAAGCTTAACTCGGAACTGAAAATAAAAAACGGGCTCAAATAGCTTATAAAGAGTATTGGTTGCACTTCTTATGAGAGCTGCGCCAATGTGCATAGTTTGTAGGCTTTTTAAGCTTGACAAGATCGCAAAAAGTCAGATTACCGTCATTCCGGTGCAGACCGGAATCCAGAAGGATCTGATAATACAAAGATACCAGTCAAGTCCGGCATGACGCTAAAGCGACTTTTGGCGAGTTCATCAAGATTATAACGATACCAAGCAAATTCAGGTTGCCCTGTGATTGTGAATAAGGAGCCGGCTTACCAATATAAATTGCCTTTAATGGCCCATTCCATCCTGAACAATCCACAAAAAAAAGGACCATATCCATGTCGGAATACAGGAACAAAATTGAAACCGTAAAACTGCTTCAGCTGATTACCGGTATATCCTTCCTGATCCTGTTTTTTGAGACAGCAAGCCTTGTATGGGGCCTGAACACTTCAATCATAAGAATCATGCTTTTAATACTCCTTTCAGGCTTTTCTGCATATAAAATTGCCGGAATAAAGGGGTTTTTTAGCAAAAACAACAAAGCCGACAGAGATTTTAAACCAAGCATATTCATAGATTTCAATCATTTCGAGCAAAGAGCGAACCATTTGATATCACAAGCAAAAAGATATTCACATGAATTCAGCATAGTGTGCATTGGGATAGACGGGCTGGAACTTTTTTTTAAAGACAAAAAGACAGATGCTCTTAAAGGTATTGAATATTCACTTAATACAGTATTAAGAGAAAGTGATTTTCTCACAAATAGTTCATCAGGAAGAATCTATGCGTGCCTTCCAATGACAACCGAAAAATGGGATTTAACATCTGTAGCTGAAAAAATAATAAACAGCCTAAACAATTATTTCTATATTTCCTCGTTCAGAAACAATGTCAAATCCAATCTGGGCATTTCAAGGTACCCTGATTCGGCCCTTGATTTTGCATCGCTTGTCATAGCTGCCGAAAAAGCGATGCTTGAATCAAAATCAAAGGGAGGCAACACATTCATGATATATGAATAGTTTTATGGTTAATTTGCGATCAAAAAAGGGTGATGCGTAGGTCGGATTAGGACGTCCTTTGTCCGTAATCCGACGTTAAGCCGAGTGCCTCCGGCGAGGCTTTATAACCCAATAGACCAAAATCAGATGAAGCGTATTCGTTCGGCTGTTTTGAAGTTGATAGGGCGAGTGCCTCGAGCGGGTCGCTTTTTGTAAAAAGCTCCGCAAAAACTTTATGGTTTTGTTAGTAGGCAAAAAACTGATATTTTTA